>NZ_JBMQQG010000081.1:0-22119 GCF_057362405.1 Ginsengibacter sp. | reverse complement strand
TCACTCTTCAATTTACCTTGTGAATTCTTGCCGGAATTTATGGTGTTTTGATCTTTCTCATTATTATAGACGCTAGCGGTATCGAGCCGTTTACTGCTACGTCTTCCATGTCCATCGAAACTGCCTGTTCTGGAAATACTGGAATCATCTTCTTCAATACTTGCAGGCGTGAATGTCTTTTGTTTATAGGTTTTCTCAAAATCATCATTATCGGTCGGTCTACTTTTGATGCCCGAAGTATTATCATCAACCGAACTAATACTTTTATCTGCCGCATTAACAGCTCCATTAATTTTATTGCCGCCACCGGACTTTCTAACGCTACTGCTTAATTTCTCATTCACTTGTACATGGCCGTTGCTTTTTATAGCAATCTTCGTATCCAATCCTTCCTTAACCGTAAAAGTTGAAGAATATATTGGTGAATTACCAGCTCTCTCTTCGTTCGAACCAACTTTAATGCCATAGACCTTGATGCTGTGTTTGCCGGGCAGGAAGTTATCCAGCCAGATCGTATTTTGGCGTACATCAGACCTTTGTTGACTATCCCTCGTAGAATTGTTTTCAGAAAAATAACTCACGTTATCAATTACGGCTTCGTAGTTTTTACGGGAGTTGTTACCGGACGATTCAAAAGTTAAAGTAACTGTTTGCGGACTCTGCGAAAACCCCATCAGAGCAAAGCTGCAACTCCAGATAAACAGTGATAAATATCTCATAGAATGAGGTTTGAAAAGAGTGAAACAGATATGTAAATTGACTCTGTAATAGCCAGAGAAGATTATAATGAAATGCAAATTTGAAATTAATTAACAAAGTGACCACGGCCTAAATGAAACATAAAGCCTGGCTTTCTTAGCTTTAATTGGAGTTTTTGACAAATTACTACGCAACGCCTGTAAGAAGTGTCGGAGTACAAAATTGCCAATTCAACAATATAACATCAAAGGTTAAACGCAGTCCCGATACAGGGTTTTATTTCTTACCCAGGGCTTTCCAAACGTCCTCAATTTTTATATTACCCTGGAATTCTTTTAGGTATTTTCCTTTTTTGTCATACAAAACAAGTTTTGGGTAGGATTGTACATGATAGTGCGGAAGGAAAAAAAACTTTGGATCCCAGGCCAAATTTATTTGCGGATAGTCGGCAATTTTGTATGTTTTATAAAATGATATCATTTCGGTGTAAGGCAGCCAGGTAAACATCAATATCTGCACTTTATGAAAATGATCAATATTCTTTAATATCTCAGTAGTCACATTCTGGCAATGACCGCAATCAGGACTAAAGATCATCAAAAGAATGGGTTTACCTTTTTGCAAATTCTTTTTTGTAAATAAAGTGCTGTCCGGTGCCTTATAAGTTGTAAACTCTGGTATAGTTCCTATTCTGATGTAAGCAGGAACACTGTCGTTTTGGGCACTTGCCTGGGAAAATATTGCAGATGCAAAGAAAAAATAGCTGGATAAAAATAAAAGTTTTCTCATTAAAAAGTTTTTATAAAACTAATAAAAAAATTACAACCTGATGGGTTATCCAACGAAACCAATAACACAAACTTTTCTTAAATAGTTTTCCTTATGTGCTGTTCAATAATAATAGTTTAATTAATGCTGGTAAATTTTTGCTAATTCAGTCTGTTAGCTAACAGTCTCGTCTATTCGTAATGAAACCGGCACGAAATTGTGCATTTTTATAATCAACGGAAATTTTCAATACAGAACGGAAACTTCTTTTGCGATTATCACCAGGCATTTTTCACAAATAGTACAATTAATGTGGAAGCAACTACAAAGAGAACGCGTTTATTTTATCGCAAAATAATATGATGAATTCAATTAAAATGAATTGCAAATGGATAAACAGGCGATTAGATCAAATAAGCAATATTTGATAATTGGAATAAAGTCTCTTTGAAGTTTTTAAGTTAATCAGACGGGGATAAAATGCCAATTTAGAATTCTGTTAAACTGTAGCCCCACTATAATCTAAAAATCCTTTAGTGATATCAACTACTTTTCTCCTGGTTAAACGAAAAACACCATAACCGTTAGAACTTAACTGCGTATTTGTATTTCCTTCAATAGTTGTAAGTATGCCACCAGCGGAGCTTTCCACTAAACCGGTATGCCCGTTACCACCGCCATGGTCAATAATAAAAATAAACCCGGGTTTAATCAGTGAAGGATCTTTCAAAGCGGCTTGCTTTGTAACCTTCGGACACGTTGCACTATTCCAATGATTAAGGCAACCTGCTGTTTTTACTACAGGATTTTTTATACCGAGTTGGTCCGATGCCTGTTGAAAACACCAATAGACAAAGGCTGCACACCAGCTATAATGTTGTCCTTCGGGATTCAGGCCGACTGTTCTGAGATATTCATCTACTTTGGGCCCACGGTTGCTGTTGGGTGGAACTTCTACAACCCCGATTTGCGAAGCAGCCACTTCTAAAACTTTACCCAGCAAGGCAGATGGTGCGTTATTATCTGAAGGTACACTTTGAGTACCAAACAGCACTGCCCATGTTATAGGTCCAATCTGACCGTCTGCTTTTAGCGGCGTTCCTGCAGCATCCGTATGCCTTGTTTGAAATAATTTTACTGCACTAACGGTATTATCGTCATACACACCATTTACCGTTAACGGCCCGCAGTTTGAAGTATTAAGTTGATTTTGGATTGCATTTACAACAGTTGCATCTGTATCTCCCTTTTTAATAACCCGATTTGGATAATTCATAACTTAATTGAGTTTAATAGTTAAAAGTTTATCGACAGAATCGATTGATCTAAACACTTTAGGATTAAACGTAAGTTAGCATCGAACAAAAAGCAGTAATTTTTTCAGGCGACCTTCAATGAGGAACTTAATCAGACATCCAATCTAACAAATAGTTTTTGAATTGTAAAACATTCACCAAATGATTTTCTATTCACCATAACTTGAAAAATTGATAAATCTGGTTTCAATTTAAAGATTAAGGAGATATACAGAAAACTGTCGACAATTGTTACTTAAGAAAGAAAATCTGTCGGTTATAAATAGATCGTTTCTTAATTATCAACCCTTCTTCCCTGAACTATTCGTTGCGTCTTTTTCAATTTATGCGCTTCACTTTTCTTTACAAGCAGAGTTGTTACAGCAACATTGGGACAAGCAGCACATTTAACGGTATATGTGGCGTTATCATATGTTATTTCACCGGTTCCGTTATTCCAGTTTCTTGCAGATAATGTAAATGATTCCTGGTTATTACCATGCGGTCCAAACTTGATATCATTATTCTGTACTTCAAAGCTGATTGATATTCGATCTCCGTCAAAACCGTCGCAAATTCCAGGAGTATATTTAGGTATAATTACTTCGTGAACATATAAGCCGTTTTCAAATAATATTCGGCCGCCTTTTATATTTGATTTTTGACTACCAAGTGTTCTTCTCAAGATTAATCTTTGGTCAATAAAAAACTGAACTTTTTTTATATCAAGATTATTGCTGTTTATCCGATCTAATAAGTCCTTTGTAAAAGGCACGTATAGGTCACCGTTAGTTGACAACTGGTTAGTACTTTCGCAACTGCTTAAAAAAATAAAAGGTATAATCAAAATTACTAAGAAGAGTTTTCGCATAAACTAATTGGCTAATGGGATGAAAAATTTATAACTATTATACTATATTAAATTGTAGGCTAACACATTGAAATGCCAAAACTAATGAATAGCGACTGTAGTTGGTTATTAATAGCAGTTTATAAACTGATAATAACAAAATTTTTAGTAATTCGGGGTGGAGAAATCCACACCGGGAAAGTTATATCCTGCCCAAACTTTGTCCGAATATAAAGTCCAATTAATGGGTAAACAAACTTAAAAAACGCAACACATTCAGGTAGCGATTTCCCGCAAAATAAATTCGCCGGCCAGTGACTTTTCTTCGAACCGGAAACCTATCTTTGGCAACCTAAAATAATTAAACTTTTTTCTATGAAGTTATTCCGTTCTGTGCTGTTTGTAAGTATCGCGTGTCTTACTACCTCCTCCTTGCTTGCTCAAACAGCTGACGAAATCATCAGCAATCATATTGATGCAATTGGAGGAAAAGACGTGTTGGCCAAAGTGAAATCAGTTTATTATGAAGGTACTGCCAACGCCATGGGTGCCGACTATCCTACGAATACTACCATACTTGCTGGTAAGGGATTCAAATCAGTCACTAATGTTAATGGCTCTGATATTATACAATGTTTCACCGATACGAGCGGTTGGACTATTAACCCATTCGCCGGCCAGACCGAAGCTGTTGCCCTACCTCCGGAGCTCGTAAAAAAAGGAAAATCGTCTTTGGACATAGGAAATGAACTGGTTAATTTTAAAGAGAAAGGATTTTCAGACACGTTGCTGGATCGCGAAACCTACGAAGGCGTGAGCGCTTACAAAGTTAAACTGAGCCAGCCGGGGATAGAAATTATTTACCTGTTTGATCCCACAACTTATTACACCCTCAAAACGGATTCAAAAGTCACCTTAGGCGGACAGGAGGTAGCCAGCACTACCAAATATTCAGCCTACAAAAAAACTGATGTGGGTTACGTTGTTCCAACTACACTTGGTGTTACCAACAATGGTTATGATGTAACCATTACATACACCAAAGTAGAAATAAATAATGAAATAGACCCGAAGATATTTATGATGCCTAAATAAAGGGCATTCATTGTTCCTCATCACGGGAGTTAGTTATACATCAACCGCAATAAGGAACAATCAACAATATCATTTTTCGTTTAGCCTTACCTGTTAGCCAACGAATAGATTCCCAATATTGGCTATCGCTTTTGATAAGGTCTATTTAAAGTAACCTGGTGAAAAGGATTGGCTTCTTTATCCGGGCACATTATATCATATACAGGCATTCATGCTATTTGACCATTCTTTTTGAACATTGTGCCCGGCTATGGTTTTAAAGGTCCAGGCACAGATATCGCCTATTTCTCCATTCGCGCTGTCATACCAGCCAGTACCTGGAACTGCATCTGTAATTGCCTCACACAATTCATGTGAACTCGTACCGGTAAGGGCGTTCAAAACACTAAGGCCGCCCAGACAACCGGCACAACCTGGAAATGGCATGACAGCATAATAGTCTTTTTTCGAAATGTGGTTGTGATAGCCGCAAAACGCAGTGCATGATGCACCGCCACCCATGTGGACGCTTACACCTTTATCCAAATAAATAAAATACAAAGTGTTTTTGTCCCATGCAGGAATAGTATGAGCTGCGATCCATGATTTTAATTGCGTTTGTATAGATGCGTCAGTTATACTACTTCCCGGGGCATTCGCGGTAATCACCTTACTGCCAATAAGTGACCCATGCGTTATTTTATAAACCGGCGTATTATATTCGGCTAGTTGGTCAATAAGAGTACTTACCAAAATATCTTTGAAAAATTGATTGATATTTTTCTCAAGTTTAATAAAGGCCGCCGACGACTTCCAGTTTTTACCCCAAAAAATTGTGTACACTTTAACCTTACTAATGAGGGGACCGTGATAGTATTTTAATTTTGGAGGTGAAGGTGCTTTGGGAAGTTCTGTTCCAAATAACTCCGCATCGTCGGCGTTTTGCCCTAACTCTGCCAAATTCACTTTAGTCTTGGGATGATGTAGTGGGGCAATTCGAATGAACCCACTGTCGGTAGCACCTTTCACCGGGGCTACTGTAATTGTTTTCTTTGCCATGATGAATTTAAATTTTCTGCCTACTCTTTGATTGGATTTTCGGCAAACTCCATTTTGATTTCGAGATATCTGTGGTAGCTTTTGTGATTGTGGGGTAGCTCTTCTGAAGTTTTCATGATGGCCGCATTCAATAGGTGAAATCGCGTACTGAAGATAATATGAATAAGCATAAAGTCAAAGTACCGGGTTTAGATAGCTGCCGTCTGACAGCCGTCTTTTCGGAACAAATTTTATTTTTGACAATTTTATGATTATCCGGGTAGAAATACTGGGCCCTCGTTTTGGAGGATACTGCAATAAATAAGAATGGAGATACAACGCGGCCCAATAATTTCATGTGCGGCAAAATAAAATTGATACCTTTAATCAACCAAACACACAAATAAATTAACATGAAAACCAGGAATACGAGCATTCTCTATCTAATTCTCGGGTTATATGCAATTATGATAAGCTGGTATTACAACCATTCTATTTTGCTGGTTATTATTCATTATATTTTTTGGCCGATCTACTTAATTTACGAATTGCTAAATGGCCGCCTGGCACATAACATGTGGAAAACAATTCCAGAATCGTATTTCAAGTAGCTTTGCATATAGGGACCCATACAATTGTTTGTTCGATAGTTGATGGTTATCCAATGATGTAAAATTTTTTCGTTTACCCCTGTGTGTTAGTAATTTAACCGAGCGTGGGGACATAAGAAAAATATCAATTGGGATTAGTAAAAGTAACGGGCTGAGAGCGATAAGCATTCACATACCTGCCGTTTTGTTGCGCCGGAATCCAGTCAGGGCCCTTCCTGACCGCATTGATTGCAATTTCAGCGAGCTTGGTATTCTTCATAGTTGTAGCTTCCACATGACTTACCTTGCCTGTTTTATCTACAATAAATCTCACCATACAAGTGCCATAATCGGATTCTGAAAATTCATCGATGTTGCCCTGCACAGCTTTGCTTACGTATTTTGTCCATGCCACAAGGCCTCCGGGAAATGTAGCATCAATCTCTATTCCAATAAACACGGAGTCTTCATTTTGTTTTTTAACCATTTGCGCTACTACCTGTGATCCTGTCACATCTATCGGCGGAGCTATAATGCTACCATCATCTTTTAGTCCTTTCATTGTCTTAAAATCGATTTTAGCATCGATGACTTGTTGAATATCGGGCGGTGGTTTAACAACTGAATTATCTTTGACTATTAAGGGCTTTACGTAGGCAATGGTAGCAACTGGTGGCGGAGGTAATGCTGGCCTTAGTAGTGGCGGTGGCGGTATCGTAGGTGGCGGCTGAACCATAATTACACTTGTCTCTCGCACCTGGAACACATCATTGGGAGACGAATTGTTGCCTATTGCAGAACCAATTAATAAAAAGGCAATTACGGACAAAGTAATAACAAGAGAAGCAGAAACTCTTTTATTATAAGTCTTTCGCAACTCGTAAGCGCCATAAGCTTTGTTCTTTCCTTCAAATACAATGTCTAAAAAATTTGCAGTTAAAATATTATTGGCGTCCATGTTAGTGTTTTTTTATTAGATACATTGATGCCGTTATTCCATAATCTTTTTTAAAAATTATTGCTTCATGGACGTTGCAAAATCACGAGAAATTCTATCAGTCTTCGTGAAAAGACAAAGTGGAATAGTCAATAGACCCAACCTTTGAGTAGCTTTTGCTATCTCGTTTTCAGCAGGCAGGCTTAAACGCCCAACACATAGTTTACTTAAAAAGAAATGAATTACGTAAACCAATTAAAATGCCCATCCAATGAAAAGTCTAAAAGATGTATTTAGTGTAATGCTGGTATTAGCAGTTATTATTATAACAATAGTTGCGTTAGTTTATTTTTTCAATTAATAGTTTAAGATAATTAGGTTAAATAAAGTTGCGCTTAGAAATAATAATCTCCAAAGTAATTCTTGCAATCACATTTATTTTGATTGCCGCAAAATCTGCTTGTGTTTTCCAGATTTAAAAAAATAAACGACTCAAGAAGTCAAGTTTGCTTCAGCGCTTAATCTTAAGAAGTTTGTAATTTTGGAGGCTACCATTTGGGCCTTCACGTGTAAAAATGATTAACAGCTTGCTGGTTAATACAATTGTTATTGTTGCGGGTCGTCTTCCAGTTCTACAAATTCATAGGCATCCTGGCCATTGATCTGGATCGGCTGATTTTGAAAAAAATAATTCTATCCTGCCAGCCGTACCTGCCTGAATTTTATTTCATGGTTATTTATAACGTCGAACTGATAAATAACATTAAACTCTCCGCCGTCTTCTGTTTTTATCGCCGTTTCTGAGGCAAGATTAAGCGTAAGGGTTTTATCTTCTTTATCAAACGTAACATACATTTTGTAGGTTTCGGATCTGTCTTTGAATCGAATACTTTGGGCCTCTCCTGTATTGTATAATTGGTTTGATTTTATTTTTAAAATAGTATTAATGAATCGCTTTGTAAAAATTCTGCTGTAATATTTATCAAAATCCTTTTCAGTAAATGGTTTAATATTGGTTGGAAGTTTACTGATCAATTTATCGTTATAATTATATGCCAAATACCAGATTTCATTATTGTCGTTCATTATCGGAAAGTCGATAAACTGCTTCACTGTGGCCCTGTCATTTGTATAGACCGCATGTCTGAATTTCCGAAAGCTATTGATCCAACCAGTCGTATCGCGTTGAGGAAAAAACGTCTTTTTTAAAATAGTGCCACGGGTGTTTGCACTGCAAAGAATGATTACCAGGTTTAAGAATAAAAGTTTTTGCATGATTATTTTGTCAGGGTTAAAACTAACTAATTGAAGCTATAAAACAAACGTGTTTTTGGGATGGGATAAGTAAATGGGGGCTGTTGTAGAAAGCATTTTTTTTCCTAACCCGGCAACAATTGATATAAAGAGACAGGTATATTACTTTTGCTTATTCAAAAATTCAATGGCATTATTATTAAGATTCAAATTTGCAAATAATATTTTCCCCATCTAAAAGAAAGGAATGGAAACAATACAGGCTATAAATATTATGAATAAATTTTCATTGTTCGAAAAACAATGGACACCGCATATTATTGGTGAACTCAACGGTCAATATGTAAAACTTTGTAAACTTAAAGACGACTTCGTGTGGCATAGCCATGAAAATGAAGACGAACTTTTTATGGTATTCAAAGGGACGCTGTTAATGGATTTCAGAGATGGAAGAACTATTGAAATTAAAGAAGGAGAAATTTTGATTGTACCAAGAGGCATAGAACACCGGCCGCATACTAACGGCGAAATCGTTTTTAACCTGTTGTTTGAACCAAAAGCAACACAACACACAGGAAATGTTGAGAGCGAAATGACGGTGAAAGAATTAAGTTGGATATAGAAGGAAAACTTTTGAAACAGCGACAATCCTGGAACTAACGAATACTCCGTTTGTGAATTTATGAAAGACAATGGCAGCGCCGAGGTTAAAAGCACAACGGCGCTGAACAGTCTTTATATCAAAGTATTTTTTTAGTAAACAAAAGCTGCACAATAACCAATAAAAACTATTGCTTTAAAAACTCCACTATCTTGTTTTTCTCCACGTCAGTTAATAAAGCCCTGCTTTGCATATGCATGCCTATTGTTTCCCATTGTTCATGCGAGAAGGTAGAAGGTGATGGCGTGTTATGGCATCGCTGACAATTCTCGCTCCATAACTGTGCACCAGATTTCATTGATATCTTTTGGCTGGCGGTGCAACTATCCAGAACTAGTATAATTGATCCAATCATCAGGACCAACAAACTTAAAATAGTGAGCTTCTTATTTTTTAAGATTTTCATTGTCTGTAGTATTATTAGAGTTCAATGCAAAATTGCACGTACATGGAATTGGATTTCGTGACTTCACCTTTATTACCACCTAAATCGGTGCTTACGGTGTTGGTTCCTTTTATGCCTTCATAAGAATACCTTACCACGGTGCGCCAATTGAGCCAGTAATTAAGACTTAATGCCAGTGAATTATCTTTGGTTCCCCAAAGCGAATTGGCCGGCGTTGTATAGTTACCATACCTGGCGGCGACTTCAAAGTTTTTTACTATGTTGTTTTTAGAATACATAGGCCGTATTGCAGCCATGATATAGCCTGTTTTAGTGTGATTTTTAAATGTATATGTGCTGGAGTTTACCGGGTTAATATAATCTGCATTGTCTAGCTTTGCTTCGCTATATTGGCCCTTTACGTTAATCTGAAACGGGCTCAAATTTTCTACAAGGTTTAGGTCGAGTGCATATAAATTAGCTGTGGTGTTTCCTGCATCACCAACTTTTCCTGTCATATACGAGGCGCCTAATTCAAGAGAGGAATTAGCAAATGGCAACCATCCTATTCTCCCGGTAAAGGTTTTATTTTTATTGTTATCAGTAATTCCAACGAATTGAGTGGTGCCATCAGGTTGAAGTTGCATTCCGTTAGAAATTGCAACATCGTAACTCCATTTCATCGTCCCTGCCTGGAATCCTCCTTCGGCCTCTACCGCAAAATCTGTGGACTCAGGAATTCCCTCGGGATCGGAGGCTAGTTTATTTATCCATCCAGCCGCAAGTCGTTTATTGTAAGTACCAAAAGGCAGAACAAGATAGCCGCCACGCAGTATCAGCCCTGGTGTAGCATAATAAGATACGGCTGCCCAGTTAACGCCCACTCCGTCGGCACTAAAAGATGGTTCAAATTCAAGGAGGAATTTTTTGCCATGCCTCCAAAGAAGCATCGGACTAAATTCAAAGTGGTCGGCATCACCGAGGTTACTGGTTTTCGAAACATCACTTGCGCCATTATAAGTAACAGTAGTTTTATTACTTACATAGCCAAAAGTGAGTAGCCCTACAATCATTAAATGGGAATCTTCAGGCTTAATATAAGAGGCTTCCTGCTCAATGGTATTAATCCTATCGAGCAATGAAGAGTCAACAACAGTAGTGGGTTCCTGGGCTTTTGTAACAATTGAAAGCAAAAGAAAAACGCACATAAGTTTTAGTTGCTGAATAAATTTTTTAAAATGGTTCATAATTTTAAGATGAAAGGTGATTAAATTGGCTTATTTATTTCTTGCTAAGTGTCCGGATATAATTTATTACCGCCCATCTTTGGTCGACACTTAATACTGATTTAAATGGCGGCATGGCTGTGTGCCCATGTCCTTCTGAAATTTTATAATATAATGTGCCGTCAGACTCTGCCTGCACCGCGGCAGAAGTATGGTCTGCGGGTTTAGGATTTAGCGACGCCGAAGCTGGTCCGTCTCCTTTTCCCTTATTGCCATGGCAAGGTGCACAGTAAGCAATGTAGATTGTTTTGCCGTTTTTTATGGAGGCGGCATCGCGTGGTTCAGGGTTTCTTAAATTTTCGCCGTCTTTAGGCACCGGCCACGGATTCGACTGGGCCTGGGTAAAATAACTGCAAAACAATAATCCTACAAGAATTGCAGTTGCCTTAAAAAAATTCGACGAAGGATTTTTGATGACGTTCATAGAAATTAATTTTTTATGAGGTTAATGAAATGGATAAATGTTATGAAACGAATGTAGCGATGAAATGAGCGGGTTTATTATGATTATAATCATGCGACTGAATGATTATAGATATTTTGGCCTGCATAGTGTCACATGATTGTCTTTTTTTAGAATTTAATAACGATTACTAACGTAACAGGTTATTCGAAACACAATCTTTTTACGAATCTTCCATACGCCTGGTTAAAATTGGAGACCGGCTGTTACAATGCACCAACCATTTGAAAGCCCCGAAAGTACAGGCACCCTGGCGGCATTAGGATTTTATCGAATAAAATATCTATTTCGGTGGAGAAATAGACAGGAATGATAACAGCATCAATTATTGTCATATTTTAATTGAAATAAATTCAAACAATGTGTGGACAGTATTTTATCGGAGAAACTGTTTTCTTTCTTTGAAAAAATCAATCGAAGCCAGGAATGATTTTGAAAAAGTTGTTGCTACCGGCAACATTTATTTATGCAGCAGGCGGCCTGGTACGAAGGGCTTTCTTTTCTTCAACAGAATAATAGTCGACAAGCATGTTCATATTTTTGAACAATACAATCGCAGGTTTATAAACAACAGGAGATAAAAAATATTATCCATAAAATAGGTAAGTAAGCGGCAATAATTGCAATATCAAATCTCATCTCATTTCACAGGGATAATATTTCAGTACAAGCAAAATTCCATCAATTAACAGTAAGTGTAAAATCATGAGGGAGCAACTTTATCTTCACTATTTTTACGTATGCGTCAACTTGCTGCAATAATGTTTTCCGACATGACTGGTTATACTGCTCTTATGCAGCAGAACGAACAATTGGCCAGGCAAAAGCGTGGAAGGCTAAAGGAAGTTTTGGAAACTTCTGTTGCTGGTTTTAATGGAAAAATTCTCCAATACTATGGCGATGGAGCTCTGAGTATTTTTAACAGTGCTGTAGATGGTGTTAATTGTTCGGTGCAGATTCAGCAATTGCTGCAACAGGAACCCAAGGTAGATTTGCGAATAGGTATCCATACCGGCGATATCTCAATGGAAGAGGATACTATTTATGGAGATGGCGTTAATCTTGCATCAAGGATTGAATCCCTTGCAGTTCCGGGTTCAATTTTTATTTCAGAAAAGGTGTATGATGAAATTAAAAACCAGGAAAACCTTACGGCCCGGGAGATGGGTTACTTCGAACTTAAGAATGTAATAAAGCCTGTCCGCATATTTGCAATAGAAAAAAATGGCCTTGTTGTTCCAAACCGCAGCGAACTTAAAGGCAAAACCAAACAGCCTGCCAATCGACTCGCTGTACTTCCCTTTGTAAACATGAGTGCCGATCCCGAAAATGAATATTTCAGCGACGGCATAACAGAAGAATTATTAAATGCCCTTACCAAGGTAGATGGCCTGCAGGTAACATCAAGAACGTCGGCCTTTGCATTTAAGGGCAGGAATGCTGATATACGTGAAATTGGCACCCAACTAAACGTAGACAGAGTATTGGAAGGCAGTGTGCGTAAAGCCGGAAGCCATGTACGCATTACAGTGCAATTAATAAATGCAGCGGACGGCTATCATATCTGGAGTGAAAATTATGACCGCAACCTTACCGATATATTTGAAGTGCAGGATGAAATCAGCAGCATAATAGCAAATAAATGTCGCGAGAATTTGACAACGAAAGATCAGGAGGAAACACTCGTAAAAGCACCTACTCATAACCTTGACGCGTATACGCTTTTTTTGAAAGGTTTGCACTTTCATAACATGATCACCCCCAAATACACTAAAAAAGCTATCGAATGTTTTGACCAAGCAATAACACTTGAACCCAAGTATGCCAACGCTTACGCAATGGCGGCAATTGATTACGCTTTTCTTGGAGCAACAGGGCAAATACAACCAAAGGAGGCTTTTCGGCTGGTGCATACCTACAGTGATAAAGCATTACAACTGGATAGTTCGCTGGCAACTGGTTATGTAGCTAAGGGTTCTGCCTACTTACTTTACGACTGGAAATGGA
This sequence comes from Ginsengibacter sp., assembly GCF_057362405.1. Lineage (NCBI taxonomy): Bacteria > Pseudomonadati > Bacteroidota > Chitinophagia > Chitinophagales > Chitinophagaceae > Ginsengibacter > Ginsengibacter sp. Next base: position 8,812 of record NZ_JBMQQG010000081.1, on the reverse strand, counting down.
AGCCGGCTTACGATTCATTGTTAAAAGCGCTTGAGTTAAATCCTGCAGCAACCGACGCCCATCAAATGCTTTCTTTTTATTATACCATCACGGGGCAAAAGAAAGAGGCTATTGATATTATGGAAAAAGCGTTACAGGTAGATCCTTTATCTCCGAGAGTTATCCAATTGCTTGCAGAAACTTACCTCAATGCGGGAAGGCCCGACGATGCGTTAATACAAGCTGAATGGTTGTTAGAAATTCATCCGCACATGCGGGCAGCAGCAGAGTTAAAAGGCTGGTGCCTCGGCGCAAAAGGCGATTGGAAGAAGGCATTAGATATATTTGAAGAAATCCATCGCATAATTAAGCATCCGTTAAAAGGCCTGGCTCCATTAGCCTGCGCACTTGCCAAATTAGGAGAAAGCGAAAAAGCATTAGAATGTATTCGTAAGATTGAACAACGGCAGGTTGAAGAACCTGGCGTTGTATTGGATATAGACTTAGCTATGGCCTGGTGGGCATTGGGAGAAAAAGACAACACTTTTAATCATTTATTTCAATGTGTTGAAAAAAGGATCGGGCCTGTTGCTATTATCATTGATCACCCTTTGTTTAAAGGAATTTCTGATGACCCGAGATATAAAATATTAAAAGAGAAGTTGGGCCTTGTTGAATACGCTTAGCTTTTTATAACTATGGTACAAATTGCGCCAGGTACAGATCAGTAAACTCATTAGATAAAATGGTAGAGAAATAAGGTATCGCCGGTAAATGCTGGCTTTTGCTGGTTTTTTATTTCAAGTTGAATAAAGAGTGTGGCTTTGGTGATACCTCTAAGATTAATAATTGATTTCAACGAAACCCTGCATCGTACTTCGCTGTTTACAAGCACCGGCTGCCCAAACTTGAGTTGTTCTATTCCATAGTTCACTTCCATCTTAAGATTCTGTACATCGGCAACCTGTTTCCAGAAATAAGGAATAAGGGAAAGTGTGAGATAGCCGTGTGCTATCGTAGTTTTAAAAGGACTTTCTTTTTTAGCTCTTTCTGTATCAATATGTATCCACTGATGGTCGAGCGTAGCATCTGCAAACTGGTTGATTTGTTGCTGGGTTATTTGATGCCAGTTCGACACACCGATCTCTTTGCCCAAATATGATTCAAATTCCGCGTGAGTTTTTATGACTACCATAGCTGCTAAGTTAATGGAATGATTTGTTTTTTGTATGATTCAATTTGTGGCGGCATCAATGCACACCTAATGCTTTTTTAGTAACCGTTAGTATATATAGAATTGGTGTTACTATCTCCGATAACTGTGATTACGTTCTATCTCTTTCATAATAGCTTCTTACAAGTCCGTTGGAAAATGTTTCTGTTCGTATATGCCTGAAAGAAAGATCGTGATCCAAATAGCCAAACAATGGAATACCGCTGCCAATTAATACAGGAGCTTTTGAAATTATCAGCTCATCGACGAGGTCTTCTTTCAAAAATTCCTGGATCACTTTTCCTCCATCAACGTATATTCCAGTTAAACCCAAATTTGAAAGATGCTGCAACACCTCCTTTGGCTGCATAGAAAGAAGCGTTACTTTTTTTCTGAGCGATTCGGGTATTTGCTTAATGCTCGTACTTAACACAAATACCTTCTTTTTATAAGGCCAGGAAGGAAATGTAAGCACCTTTTCAAAAGTGCCCCTTCCAATAACGATCGCGTCAATCTTCCCAATGAATTTTTCATAGGCATCAAAAACATCTTTATTTGCGAATTGTGTGAGCCAATCGATATTTCCATCATTTCTCGCAATAAAACCATCCAGGCTTGTACCTATATATACACATGATTTCATGTCACAGTATTAATATGAGTCTTCTTGTTTCAAAATAATTCGTTCCCCGAAAATAGAAAAGAAATGCTATTGTTGCCGATTTTGGATTACTATGCCATAGGGTAAGCCCCATCATTCTAAAGTATCTCCAAATTAAGAACTGGCAAAGTTTATGAAACCAACCACCACTTTTCACATGTCCGGATTGCCTGGCTCACGTACAAGGCTATGCGATAAATCAAACATCAAACAAACTTGGAATTAACCGGGCGAAAAGGCAGCGCTCGCTTAGATTGGCAACGAAATAATAAACTCAGTATAATCACCTTCCTTCGATTGTACAGCAATTTCTCCGTCATGAACTTTTATTATGTCATAACTCAGCGACAAGCCCAGGCCTGTACCTTCCCCGCTGGGCTTTGTAGTAAAAAACGGCTGAAAAATCTTATCCAGTTTTTCTTTCGGTATGCCGGTGCCATTATCTCTTATTTTTATTTCAATAATCTTATCCAGTTTTTTTGTACTCACTGAAACAGTTGGCTCATAGCCTTCAATGTGGAGATTCTTTTTTTCCGTAACCGCATAAAATGCATTGTTATATAGGTTAAGCAGCACCCTTCCTATTTCCTGCGGTGCAATCCGTATTTTGCCAATCGTATCGTCAAAGGCCGTGAACATGATAGCATCAAAACTTTTATCTTTTGCCCGTAACCCGTGATAACTTAGCTTTAAGAACTCGCCTGCCAGCGCATTAATATCCGTTAATTCCTTTTCACCGGAGCTGGGACGTGAATGTTGCAACATGCCTTTTACAATGGCATCCGCCCGTCGTCCGTGAAGATTTATTTTTTCTTCATTGTCTTTAATATTTTTTAGTATTTCTTCCTCCAGCTTCTCATCCCGTTCTGATATAGGTTTTCCTTTCTCCGACAGCATATCTTCTACCAGTTCTTTATTCAGGTCAGAAAAGTTGTTTATAAAGTTGAGCGGGTTTTGTATCTCGTGTGCAATGCCCGCGGTAAGTTGGCCCAGCGAAGCCATCTTTTCTGATTGTATCAATTGCGCCTGGGTTTGTTTGAGTTCTGTCAGGGCTTTGTTGGCGCGGTCACGCTGTTCTTCGGTAACGGTCTTTGCCTTACTGAGAAGCGTATACGCCTTTTGCTTTTGCCGGTTGTTACGGATCAGTACAATTAACAGGCCTATGATAAACCCCAGCACCGCCAATGCTGCAAACAATAAAATCTTTTGCTGTCGCTTTTTATGATTTGCCTCGTTTACTTCTGCCTGTTTTCGGGATACCTCGAACACTCTTTGAAGGCTATCCACGCTCTTTTGTTTGGAGACGTCATTCAAACTGTCTCTATACACTATATATGTTTTATAATACTGCAACCCATGCAGCGGATCATGGAGCCTTTCATACAACTCAGACAGCACCTTGTTGCCATCAGATGCCTGTTTGTTGAGTTGATATCTTTCAGCCAGTTCTACACTTTTTTTCGCATATCCTATTGCGTTAGTTGTGTCGCCCTTTCGCAGATAAATATCAGAAATCGCATTGAAGTATTCGCAAACAGCATCGTAAATATTGTTGGCTTCCATAACTGCAATTGCCTCGTTGATGTTCTTTTCAGCAACGCCAAATTGCCCCACGCTGGCATAAACCAATCCCATATTGCCCGTTGCGTAAGCCTTGCCGACCGTATGATTAAGTCTGTCAAATATTTTATATGCCTCTTTACCGCAGATCATCGCCGAATCATTTTGCCCGTTGTGTCGAAAAGCTTCTCCTTCATTCAAAATCGCGGAAGCCAATGCAACTGGATCATCCTGGTTTCTCAATATCTTAATGCCCTGATCATAATATAATTTAGCATCTTCATAATTGTGAAGGTCGTTATATATGTCAGCCATGCCAATGTACGCATTTGCAGAACCTATCGGACTCTTTGCAAGCTTGCTTGCAGCCAGGTAATCATTAAGTGCACCGGGATAATCACCTGAAGATCTTTTCTTACTTCCCAGTTGGAAATAACCGTAGTACAGATAGGTGTTATTGTTTATTTTACTTGCAAGATCTATCAGCTCATGATTATATTTTAAAGCAAGGTTAGGATCATTGGTTTCATTAAAAGAGAGCTGCCTTAATAATTCCAACCGCACTGTATCGGGAAGATCATTTCCCTTTTCTTCATAAATTTTGGAAAGGCTGTCTGCAATTTTCGGATCTTGTCCAGCGCAAATAATTGCCGAAAGCAAAAAGCCGGATAAAATAATTATAATATGACTTATTCGCTTCATTAGAGGGTTTTAATAACCTGGCGAATTAATATTGTGATAGTAATTAATTAATTGGTTGGCTCGGATTTATTCTGATCAAGGGATCCCACCAATGTGTACCATTGCCGTCCTTCCATCTAACAGAATAAGGCGCATCATGGCTCTTGTTGTCAGGCCAATTCTTAACTTTTCCATGCCATTTATTTGTAGCCGTCGGCTTATCTTTAAAATGTTCGGCGATGTCTTTTTCCTTAATTTTCAAAATTTTGATAGCGGGGTCACTTGTCCAAACGATCTCGTCGTCATAGTAAACGTCCAAAGTATCCCTTATGTGTCCTGAAGCATCTGTTAAGACAGGAGATCCATCGGGTTTTAAACTAAGTATGATTGTGTGTGTCGTCGGGGTTCTGGTGTTTTTCAAGGAATCGGAAGTTTTTTTTAAATACTGTCCTTGAGAATATGCGCTTAATGAGAAGAAGGATACGAAAAAGATGAGCGCCAAAATTCGTGAAGATTTCATAATTCAGTTTTGGAGGTTAATAATAATGTGTAAACTTTTCGCGTGGTGAAATAAGCAGAAGATTTTTCAAGGAAGGATATACGAAAATAACTGAAAGATTATAAAAATGCAACCGCTTTGTTTTGACTGATCTCAAAACATCCCTGGTACAAATTTATTACAAGACCCAAAAGCACTATTTAGTTGGGAAATTTCCTGAGACCTATATCAGGGTTTTCTTGGATATATTTGTATCAACGGGTCGAACGTTCGCGTGTTGCCCATTGCATCCTTCCATTGTATTAAATATTCTGCTGTGTTGTAGGTAGATTGGTAGAGCTTAATTTTTGCTTTCCAGTCCGTCGAACCTGGAACCTGGTGTGGCTTTGTTTGAAAATGACTTGCAAATATCGATTTCTCTTTAATTTTTAAAATTGCGGATACATTTGGATCAGCAATTTGCCAGGTGATATCATCGGTGGCATGCACGGCAAGCGTGTCTGCAACATGGCTGGAATCGTCTAATAGGTCTAAACTCCCGTCCGGGTGATCACCGAAAATAGTAATGATGAAGGAACTTTTGTGAGAGTCAGGCTCGGGCTTAAAATCTTTTGGTTTTTTATTGAACTCGTGTTGTGAACATGATATTAAAATCAATGATGTGACACATCCGGCAATGATTACTAATCGAGAAATTTTCATTTATCCATTTTTGGAGGTTAAAAAAACTTCGAGTGGTAAATAAGCGGGAGACTTTTCCAGGAAGGATATACTAATGTAATTAAAAGATTATGAAAATGCAACACGTTGAAAAATTAAATAACCAAAAAGTGCAATTTTCGGCTAACCGAGTTGTTGAGAAATTAGCTTAGGCATTTCGGTGGCATAACATACCTTCAATATCGCTGGCGACATGAAGGCCCAACGCTGAATAACAATATATATTGGTTGAACGTGGGCAAATGGATTAAGTAACGACGCCACTAACGTACAGGGATATGCGACAAAACCTGTGTAAGCAACCACATTTAGTTGTTTTGCCCGTCCTGCAAAATATCATTTCAAAAAAATTATGTTTGCAAAAGTTTTCCTAACTCCTTCAACCTATGGATATGCGAACGGAGTGCACTCATGAATGTTGGTTTTAAATTGTATCGAAAGTTAAATTCCCTCGCCGTGTTTTCAACTATGGGAGCGATTTTCCGGTAGTGTATGTGGCAGATATTGGGAAATAAATGGTGTTCGATCTGGAAATTTAACCCGCCTATATAATAATTAAGAAAAAGATTATTTCTTCCAAAGTCCGAGGTAGAGCGCAATTCATGAACCGCCCATCCTTCATCAATGATCCCATCCGCATTTGGCAATAGCTGCTCTGCGCCGTCCACAACATGTGCCATTTGAAAAACAGTACTCAAAATACATCCCGCTGTCCAGTGCATAATAAAGAACCCTAACAGTATCTGCCACCAGCGAAATGACGTGAACAATATTGGAAGGCCGATAAAGACAAAAAGATATATAATTTTTACCGTTACCATTTTTATATACTCGAAAACAGGATTGACCTGGTATTGACGGGTAATGCCTGCTTTATTATATTCTATCAGTTGAGTAAAATCATTAATTAATTTTGAGATGGTCATTAACCCGTAAAAGAAAAAAGCATGTATATATTGATACTGGTGAATTTTCTTAAGGGGTGCATACTGCGATAACCTGATCGGCCCCTTTGAAGCAATGTCCTCATCAAAACCTTCAATATTAGTGTAAGAGTGGTGCAAATAATTGTGTTGAATTTTCCAATTAAAAACATTGCTACCCAATAAATACATCGTTCCACTCAACATTTTGTTCACCCATTTTTTATGCGAATAGGAGCCATGTGCAGCATCATGCATAACACACATTCCGATGCCAGCCATCCCCGTGCCCATTAATATCGCGATCAGCATTGCAAACCAGGCATTCATCCGAATGATAAATAGAAGAACAAATGGAATTATGTAAATGGATAGCATAACTATCGTTTGAATGACCATCAGCAAATTACCCTTCGTCGAGATTCCCTTTTGCCTGAAATAATTGTTTACATTTTTTCGTACCGCCAGTGCAAATTGCTTTTGACGTGTATCATCAGAAACGAATTTAATTGCTTTCATCCTGCAACTTTTTTTATTGTGCACTAAAGTATTAAATGAACTAATTTTTGAGAATGATTTTGGTCAGAAAGCAGCCTGATAATCGGCAATATTGTATCGCTGGATTATCGCTCAAAACCCGCCGGAATTCCGGTGCATTTTAGAGCGTCCTGCGACAAATAAACGTTGCATAAATAATGCTTCCAGGTATAAGAAAGAAAAAGTAAGCGATAGATTCCAGGTGCTATCTCATTTGCAAACTTGCAGGCAATTTTTTACTCTTTTGGTCACACATCGTCCAAAAATTAAAACATCAAAGAGGTTAAAAGGATCTACTGGAAAGTGTCATTGCAATAAACATGACAGGTTATCAGAACAGCAACATTTCTATATGTTGAAGAAGATTGCAGGCTGCAAGAAAATCTCATAGTGTGGACTTAAATTCATAATTCCCGGATGGAACATGCACCACATGATACCCGGCGACGAAGCCCTGGTCGACCGCCCCATTCACTTGTTTTACAGGTAAGCCAGCTTCAGTTACTTTTCCTCCCTCTTTTCCTGGAATATAAATTGTTGCTGATGTATTAAAAGGCACGTGCACTTGTAATGTGAATTGCCCCGACTGTCTTTTCCATTCGGAAGAGATCATGCCTCTCAGTGTTTCTATTTGGGCCTTAGCAGAATGGAGACTATCTAACAATTGCGGCTTCACCGTGAATGACGCAAACGCAGGATTGTCTTCGTCCAAATGAATACCTGCGATGTATTTATAAAACCAGGCATCGATGCTTCCCATCATCACATGATTCTTCGATTGCTTCAAAGTCCAGAATTCGCAGACCGTTGTGTAACGGCGCATCATGTCATTCCAACTGGGTGCAGTTTTTTGATTGATAATTCCCCACGCCACATCGGCCCTTCCCATTTGCGCCAGCACTTCAGGCATGTATTTAGTACCCAACACACCGGTGGTTACATGGTTATTGTTATTCACTACAATATCTTTTACAATGTTATCAAGCACTCTTGATTTCAGACTGTCAGAAACAATCCCGAGGAACAATGGGAAAGCATTTGCCATTTGGCTACCATCTTCATAATTAGCTGTTTCAGCATTAAGGAACTGTGTATTATATTTTTCGCGGATAGCATCGCTTAATTTACTGAAGTGTTCCTGATCAGTAGTTTGCCCAAGTATTCCGGCCATTTTGGCCATAATATTTGCATTCCAAAAATAATAAGCCGTGGGGACCGATTTAGGATCACCTTCTTTCCAACCCTTCACCATGCTGCCCCAGTCGCCAATCCATCCCGAAGGCAAAATCAAATCATTCACCTGGCCGTCGAGAAAACTCATGTAACGTTTCATGGCCGGATAATTTTCAGCTAAAATCCGTTTGTCGCCATAATTGACAAAGTATTTCCATAACAGGATAGGGTAGGTGCTGCTCCATTCAATTCCTGTGTCCCTGATGTAAGGCCTTGGCGAAATGATAGGAATGTCGCCCGTTTTTTCATCCTGGTTTTCGCGTATGCCGTCAATCCAGTTTTTGTAAAACAAGGCCATATTAAAATTATACATCGCCTCATCGGCAGTAACCTGTGCATCGCCAAACCAGCCAAGGCGTTCATCGCGTTGGGGGCAATCCATCGGGTATCCCAGCATGTTGCTCTTTTGTGACCATACGGTTGCCCGGTGTATTTTGTTTACAAGTTCATCATCGCATGCAAAATTGCCTGCAGGTTGATTATCGGAATAGACCGCACGGCCTTCCACACGCAGCACATTCAACGGGCCATTCTGTGCAGAGACTTCCACGTATTTAAATCCGAAGAAGGAAAAATGGGTTTCATAAGTTTCGACACCATCTCCTTTAAGGATGTATTCAGCGGTTGCATTGGCATGTTCGTTACTTGTTACATCTATTGTTCCATCGGGATAAATATCTTCTGCGAACCTTATCTTCAAAATGGTATTTTTGGCCCCTTTGGTTGTAATGCGCACCCAGCCTGCAAAATTCTGCCCCATATCAAACACTTTCGTATTTGGTCTGGAAACTTTAATTTCTTTTGGT
>NZ_JBMQQG010000080.1:0-3998 GCF_057362405.1 Ginsengibacter sp. | reverse complement strand
CAAAAATACAGCCGTAAAACGTTGAAGAGTTTTACATTATGAAATATAACCATACTTCATATGGGTGTCATGCAGTATTAAGGCTTGAATAAAATAGGTGGATAACAGCCGGGCATAAACGAATACATGAAGCACGGCATTTACGGTCACCCCACAATTTTCAACCCTAAATTAATGTCCTCGTCATTTTCTCACCAATTTGAATATGGAATATTAACCTGTGCGTGCTTTCATTAACGTACCAGGATTATGTATAACGCCGTCACTAATTTAATCCTCTCATTAGGACGGCAATACACGGATTAGCTAAAAATTAGGGGATTGTTTTTGATACTTCCCCATTAAAACGCCTTGGGCAAGTATGTGATTTTCCATCGACGTTTTTAGTTTTTGTTTATCAGACCCTTCTTCAAGAGAAAGGCTGGTATTTAAAGCAAACACGGTGAAATAATACCGGTGAGACCCTGATGGCGGACACGGTGGATAATAACCCATTTTCCCGGCACTGTTTTTTCCGCTTGTTCCCAACGCCCTGGCTTCTTCTATAATTCGATCCGGCGGAATATTCCACAAGAGCCAATGATCAAAAGTTCCCCGCGGCGCATCTGGGTCTTCAGCAATAATGGCGAGAGTCTTAGTTTTTCAGGTATGCTATCAACGATTAATGGCGGGTTGATCGCTTCACTGTCACAAGTATATTTCGCAGGTATGTTGCCTCCTTCTATAAAGGCTTCACTGGCAACTAATAATTTTTTCATATCGATCGTTTTTAATTCTTTCGAAAATGACTATGAAATGCCAGTACATGAAGACGCAAACTTTCTTTTAGATACCAAATAAATCACCAAAACTGTTAAGTGCCTGGTTAAATTTTCGAAATGCCAATTGCATTAATACTTTGGCCCACTTGAACTTTCAGGTGCTTCTTTGGGAGCTGGTTATTTGGAGGATTTCTTCGGTACTTTGTCGCCTTCTTTTCTTGCCTCCGAAAGTCCTATTGCAATTGCCTGCTTCGGATCAGTAACTTTCTTTTTACTGTTACCGCTTTTTAGTTTGCCTTCATGCATTTCATGCATGGCTTTTTCTACTTTCTTACCTGCTTTCTTAGAATATTTTGCCATATAGATAATGTTTATTTTACTTAAGTATTTGGTGCTGACATGCCAGTAGATTATCAAGGAGGGTAGAGAGGCCACAGGATACTTTTTCCCTTTAGCAAACAATTATATCGCCGGCTTCATCAATAACTTCCTTTGCAGATGTGCAACTAAAGTACAAGGCAACACTATGTACTAACTATCAAGGATAGGTGCACATTTCAAATATTGATGTTACATTGCCCAATCGGTGATTTTTTTAATGTTGATTATTTTCCGAAAACTTTTGCCCCAAATATTATAGCCAAAAGAAACAACACAATAAAAATATAAAACAGCACTTTCGCAATGGAAGCTGCGCCAGCGGCAATGCCCGTAAATCCAAAGACAGCAGCCACGATAGCTATTATAAAAAATATAACTGCGTATTTAAGCATAACGTAAATTTTGAAGTGAGAATAAAAAATACGTGCCAGATTTTCTCTGTTGTTCTATCCGTTGCTCAAAATTTATTAAAAGAATACTAATGCGTTCTTCAAGCAGGGCTGATACGATGGATGTAATAAAAAAGTGTAGTCAATCTTACCACAATGGGGAAAAAAATCCTTACTTCTCTAAAGGGAGATGAATTCATAAAAGATAATAATATGGCGAGATTACAACCGTTGTCAATAATGGCAGGCCTTTTGAGAACCAATAGTTACTTCACTTACACATCATTCGTAACCTTTAATATAATTTACTATGAGCAAGACAGTTGGCGATTTCCTTATCGAACGATTAAATGAATGGGGAATCAGGAGAATATTTGGTTTTCCAGGTGATGGTATAAATGGTTTGATGGGCTCCTTAGACCGCCTCGAAAATAAAATGGAATTTATACAGGTACGGCATGAAGAGAATGCCGCATTTATGGCATGTGCCCATGCGAAATTTACGGGCGAAGTTGGTGTATGTATGGCAACTTCCGGACCGGGGGCTATTCATTTATTAAATGGATTATACGATGCGAAGATGGATCACCAGCCGGTTGTAGCTATTATTGGCCAGCAGGCCCGCGCCGCCATAGGCGGCAGCTACCAGCAGGAAGTGGATCTTATTTCGTTATATAAAGATGTGGCGCACGAGTTTGTGCACATGGCAACAGTGCCGTCGCAAATACGGCACCTAACTGATAGGGCTATACGAATTGCGAAGAATGAAAGATGCGTTACCTGTATTATTATTCCAAACGATCTGCAGGATGTTGCCTTTGAAGAACCGGCAAGAGCACATGGAACTGTTCATTCAGGCATTAGTTATTCGGTGCCACGAATCGTTCCATCAAAAAGTGATTTACAAAAAGCAGCGAACATATTAAACGAAGGAAAAAAAGTGGCCATGCTCGTAGGCGCCGGCGCCTTCGGAGCCGAAACAGAAGTAATGCAGGTAGCAGAACTGTTAGGAGCAGGTGTTGCAAAAGCACTACTCGGCAAAGCTGTTTTGCCTGACGATCTCCCCTACGTTACAGGATCTATTGGCTTATTAGGCACGAAGCCAAGTTGGGATTTGATGATGGACTGCGATACGTTGTTAATGATCGGCTCCAGTTTCCCCTACTCAGAATTTCTACCTAAAGAAGGTAAGGCACGTGGTGTGCAAATAGATATAGATGGAAAGATGCTCGGCATACGATACCCGATGGAAATGAATTTGCAGGGAGATAGTAAAGAAACTTTAAAGGAACTGATTCCGTTACTGCAAAGGAAAGACGACAGGACGTGGCAAGATGATATAGCGAAAAATATCAGGGAATGGTGGGAAGTAGTAGACGCCAGGGCGATGAATAGTGCCAGCCCGATTAACCCGCAAAGAATTTATTGGGAACTCTCGTCACGTCTTCCTGAAAATTGCATCCTATCTTCTGACTCCGGAACGTCTGCAGATTGGTTTGCACGCGATATAAAAATACGCACCGGCATGAAAGCGTCACTCTCCGGAAACCTGGCTACCATGTGTCCCGGAGTACCTTATGCCATCGCAGCAAAGTTTGCCTATCCTGATCGTGTATCCATAGCGTTAGTAGGCGACGGCGCTATGCAAATGCTCGGCAACAATGGTTTAATAACTATTGCAAAATATTGGAAACAATGGAGCAACCCGAAATTAATTATAGTGGTACTTAATAATCGTGATTTAAACCAGGTAACATGGGAGCAGCGTATTATGGAAGGCGATCCAAAATTTGAAACATCACAGGATTTGCCGGATTTCCCGTTTGCAGAATATGCTAAAATATTGGGGCTCGACGGAATTAAAGTTGATAAGGAAGACGATATCGTTTCGGCAATTGAGCAAACACTTGCCTGCCGTAGACCCGTCGTGCTGGAAGCGTATACGGATCCATCTGTACCGCCATTGCCACCTCATATAACATTTAAACAGGCAAAAGCGTTTGCTTCGTCCATGGTTAAGGGAGACGTTAACTCATGGGATATGATAAAGCAATCCTGGAAAGATGTAGTGGAAAATTATTTACCTCATGCTCATAACTAAAGTGACATCAAGTGATTCCATATTAGTGAAGAGTTTAAAAGTTTCAGCCTATAAGATACCAACTGATTTACCGGAAGCGGACGGCACCATACAATGGAATAGCACGACGATGGTATTGACCGAAATTGAAGGTGGCGGAAAAAAAGGCTTAGGATATACTTACGCACATGAAGCCGCGGCCTCTATCATAGATAAAACATTAAAGGAAATTGTAGTCGGTAAAAATGTGATGGATATTGAGAGCATTACTTTCAATACCATATCTGCCATACGAAATAACGGGGATTGTGGAATAGCCATGATGGCAGTAAGTGCTGTAGATAATGCATTGTGGGATTTGAAAGCGAAATTGCTAAATCTCCCTTT
>NZ_JBMQQG010000079.1:0-16062 GCF_057362405.1 Ginsengibacter sp. | reverse complement strand
GAAACATATTGCAAAATGATTAAACAGGTTGCAATGCCAATAGATAATCCAAGAATATTAATTGCTGAATAGGCTTTATGGCGTTTTACATTGCGCCAGGCGATTTTGAAATAGTTTCTGATCATAATAAGATAATTTGTTCATAACATGTATGGGTAAATGATAATTCATTTAACGAAATTTATTTCATTCTACTTCCTTATTTTGTGGACCCAAACCCTGCTTACCTTCATATCTTCTGCGCCAAGGGCAGCCGCCCTAACATTCCTCAAATTCATTCGGAACGTAATGATTTCACAGGATTAGTAATGGCCGCTTTTATTGCCTGGAAACTAATGGTAACAAAAGCGATAATCACTGCTGCAATTCCCGCAAAAACAAACATCCACCAGGCAAGACTCGTACGATAAGCAAAATCTCTGAGCCATTTATTCATGAAAATCCATGCCACCGGCGCTGCAATAACAAATGCTATTAAAACCAATTTCAAAAAATCTTTCGAAAGCTGGCTTACAATGTCAGTGACGCTGGCTCCCAATACCTTCCTTACACCGATCTCTTTTGTACGTTGAATGGTACTATACGAAGCAAGGCCCAGCAAACCCATACACGAAATAAATATGGCCAGGATAGCAAAATAAAAAAACAAGTTTCCGAACCGATCTTCACCGCGATATTGTTTGTCAAAAGTCTCATCCAAAAAAGTATAGGCAAAGGGGCGACCGGGAATGATCTCATTCCATTTACTTTCAATATTCTTAATAGTAGCGGGCAGATTCTTTGCAGCCACTTTTATAGACAGAAGTTGGTACCCTCCCGGCTCGATGCGCATAGTGAGCGGCCTGATCGGCTCCTGTAATGACTGGTAGTGAAAATCTTTCACGACACCTATGATCTTACCCTGTCGTCCCCATTGGTCAAACTTTTTGCCCAATGCCTGTTGCGGTGATGAATAACCCATCAACTTTGCGGTAGCCTCGTTGATCACCATAGCCTGCGTAGTATCGGTGGCAAACTCTCTCGAAAAATCACGGCCCGCAATTAGTTTAATTTTATACTGGTCGATATAATCAAAGTCTACAAAATAAATATCAGGGCTGGTCACTATCATATCTCCATGCGGGTTTTCCAATTTCGAATAAGCCGCACCGTTACCACTTCCGGGAACACTCGAAGAAAAAGTAGTAGAGAGTACACCAGGCAATGATGCAAGCGATTGCTTGAATGCCTCCTTATTTTTATCTGCGTTAGTATCAATTACAACAGTTTGATCTTTATTGAAGCCGAGGTCCTGGTTGCGCATGTAATTGAGTTGCGTATAAACTACCACCGTTCCGATAATTAAAATGATAGAGATTGTAAATTGTGTAATTACAAGCGCCTTTCTTAATATCATTCCTTTGGCGCTGTCGGAAAAACGACCTTTGAGAACAACTACCGGCCTGAACGACGATAATACAAGAGCAGGATACAAGCCGGCTATAATGCCGATTATGACCGAGATAAAGAATAATGAAACGATATACATCGGGTGATAATAAACCGGTGTGCTTACTACCTTACCTGCCAGCTGGTTGAATAGCGGCAATAACGACAAACATAGCAGCAGAGAAATGATGAAGGCAACGAAAGAGATGATTACACTTTCTGCAAGGAACTGTCGTGCAAGCTGAAATCTGCCGGCGCCTGCTACCTTCCTGATGCCCACTTCTTTTGCACGCTCAGCGCTTCTGGCAGTAGTAAGGTTTATAAAATTGATACAGGCTATCAGTAAAATAAAGATGGCCACAATTGAAAAAATATACACATTGTTGATATTTCCTGTTTTGCTGCCATCCCGCGTTGAGTAAAGGTATACCCGTCTTAACGGCTCCAGTAGAAAGGCAATACTCATTTGCTGATCCTTCAGTTGTTTCCCTACATGCGATTCTACGAAAGCAGGAAATTTAGATGCCAGCAATGTGGCATCGGTGTTAGGCTTCAGCAACAGGAATGAAACCAGGTTAAACCCTGTCCAAACGCTATCAAGGCTTTGCCCGTTTATTTGTTTTTGTGAGGAAAATGAAACAATCATATCTGCTTTGATCTGCGAATTTTCAGGAATGTCTTTCATAACACCTGTGATGGTTGCATTAATAGACGCTCCTGTAAGAAGTACCGTTTGGCCCACAGGATTTGTGTTGCCGAAATATTTTTTTGCCGCAGTTTGAGAAAGCACAATACTCATTGGCTGCTTAAGCGCAGTCTTTTTATCTCCGTAAATTAGCGGGAAATCGAATATGTCGAACAACGTGGAATCCGCCATAATGGTGTTATCCTCCTGGAACTTATCATTGCCCTTCTTTACCAAAAAACTCTGGCCGCTGATGCGTACAGCGGATTCAACCTCCGGAAAATCTCTTTGCATATTAATAGCAGCCGCCCCCGGCGTCGAACTCCAATTAAGCACATCTGACGGCGTTTTAATGTCGGAAATAATGCGGTAAATCCTGTCGGCCTTCGTGTTGAATGAATCATAACTCGTTTCAAAATGAACATACAGGTAGATGAGAAAGCAGGCGGTAATACCAACGGCAAGCCCCATAATGTTAATAATAGTGAAGGCTTTACTCTTCCATAAATTTCTCCAGGCCGTTGTGAAATAATTTTTAAACATAAATTCGGTTATATTTTTCGTTTAATGGTAATCGTTAACAGTTAGTTGTTTATTCTGTTCTCAAGCTCTTCACAGGGTTGGCCACCGCTGCCTTTATCGCCTGGAAACTCACCGTCAATAATGCAATTACCATAGCACCTGTACCCGCTATTAAAAAAACCCACCAACTTACGGTAGTTCTATAAACAAAATCCTGCAACCACTGGTGTGAAAAATACCAGGCAATTGGCGAAGCAATAACGATAGCTATTATGATCAAAACCAAAAACTCTTTACTCAGCATCGTTGTGATATTGGCAACACTGGCTCCGAGAACTTTACGAATACCAATCTCTTTCGTTCTTTTTTGCGCGGTAAACATGCCCAGGCCAAACAACCCCATACACGAAATAAAAATCGTAATAGTCATCGCTGCATTCATAAGCCATGCCGTCTTTTTTTCCTGTCCGTATAACCAGGTAACGGATTCATTCAAAAAGCTATAATCAAATGGCTGCCCGGGGTATATTTTTTTCCATTGCTGCTCTATTGCCGCAGCAATCGGCTTTACGGCTTTCATATTTGCTTCGGAGGTGGCCAGCTTTATGGCAATACTAAAATCCAATGAAGGGTCATTTACAATTACCGCAGGCTGTATGGCATCATGAAAAGATTGCTGATGAAAATCGGCAATTACGCCAACTATCGGGTATGGTTTTTCATCGGCGCCCATCATGTAAAGCATTTTACCTATGGCATCCTGTGGGTTATTAAATCCGACAGCCTTCGCCATGGTTTCATTGATCACAAATTCTTTCAGGCTATCGCTGTGCAACATGTTTCTGCCGGCAATAATTTTCATCTGGTAAAAAGGAATGTAGTTTTCATCACCGATTTCCATCAGGGGCTGCGTCATTATTTCCTGGCTGCCTTTATATTTAAAGCTGTTCGTCATTTGAGCAAAACCCATAGGTGCATGATTTTGAAGTATCACTTTCTCAACACCTTTTATTTGCGCTACCTGCCGGGCCAGCACTTTTAGCTTTTGATCTTTATCACCCCAGTTGTTTATAGTAATAATGTTATCGGTATTAAATCCCTTGTTGGTTGTATTCATAAAATTGATCTGCTTGCCAATAACAATAGCACTGATAATAAAGACCAATGAAATTGAAAATTGGAAAACGATCAGGGCTTTCCGCAATCCAGCTTTTTCCGTTCCCTGCTGTATAGGTCCACCTTTAAGCGTTAAGACGGGTAAGTAAGATGATAAAACTTTAGCGGGATAAAAGCCGGCCAGTAATGATGTTAGCAAAGTAACAACCAGCAGAAAAATAAGTGTAGATGCATTAGAAAGATGAAACGCTACGCCTTCCGGTATGTAATCTTTAAACAGGTACAACGCCGGGGTAACAAGCAGTATGGAGAGAATAACGGCAATAGAAGTAAGCACCCATGTTTCTGTCAAAAACTGGAGCATGATATTTCGTTTGTTGCTACCCATTACTTTACGCACACCAATTTCTTTGGCACGCTGAATAGACTGTGCAGTAGATAGATTGATGAAATTAACTACCGCTATAATTAAAATGAATAAAGCGACCCCGATTAATGCATACAGCACCGGCATGTAAGCTTTCCTGAAACCATCTCCATCATCGCCGCGATGAAATTCGGTTGTAAAATGGATGTCACTCAAAGGCTGCAGATACATGGATAATTTCGAGCCCGGAGCATCCAGCTTCACATGCCCTTTTATATAGGAAGCAAATCGATTATTTACCTGGGCAGCGGTAACTCCTTTCGCCAGTTTTACAAAAGCCATGGACTGATGCGGGCTAAGGCTGCTCCAATCATCACGCGGAATTTGTTGTTTTAAAAAACTATGCGTAGCCGTGCTGATAGAAATAAAGTCCGTGTACCCAAAATCGGTATTACCCATCCAGTCCTTTACTATACCGGCAACGCTTACACGCAGCGAATCGTCATAGACAACCGTCTTACCGATCATACTGCTTAGAGGAATATCGCCAAAATAGGTGTGGGCTCTTTTTTCTGTAAGCACCACTTTAAATGGTTCACCCAGTACCTGCTTGTTTCCGGCCAGCCATGTGTATTGGAAAATGTCAAAATATTGAGGCCAGGTAATAATGGTTGAAGATGAATACGAATTTGCAATCCTGTTGTCAAATTGCTTCGGCGGCTTATTACCGTCGGGAATGCTTATTGCTACACCGTAGGAATAAACGCCGGCCGCACTTTCAAAACCTGGAATTTGATTGCGAAAACCCGCTACATCATTATCGGGGCTGTTCAAAAAATTTTTTTCACCATTACTTCCCTGCATGTCTCCAACGATCCTGTAAATCCGGTCTCCATCTTTATGAAACCTGTCAAAGCTGAATTCATAGGATGTGATCAAATAGATTACCATGCAGGCACAAATACCCAAAGCAAGGCCAAATACATTTATTGTTGTGTAAATTTTATGGCGTGCAATGTTGCGCCATGCTATTTTGAAATAATTTTTAAACATAAATTCAATTATTATTTTCGTCTATATATAATAGTTAGTACTCCAAAAATTATTCCGTTCTTAAACTCTTCACCGGGTTGGCCACCGCCGCCTTTATCGCCTGCAGGCTAACGGTGAGCAATGCGATTGTTAATGCAAGAATGCCCGCAATTACAAATACCCACCAACCAATATTTACCCGGTAAGCAAAACTTTGCAGCCATTTGTTCATAGCCCACCAGGCAACGGGAAATGCGATGATTGCTGCGATTAATACCAGCTTTGCAAAATCTTTTGAGAGCATACTAACGATACCGCCTACACTGGCGCCTAACACTTTTCGTACGCCAATTTCTTTTACTCGTTGTTCTGCAGCATAAGTAACCAGGCCGAACAAACCCAGGCAGGCAATAAATATGGCAAATATGGCAAAGGTTATAAACAAGGTTCCCGTTCGCTGTTCCGCCTGATAGATATTATTGAAATCAGCATCCATGAAGGTATAACTGAAAGGCTGGCCTGGCACCATACTATTCCATTTGCTGTTAACTGTACTTATAATGGAGGGAGCGTTTTTTGCATTGATCCGCAATGCGATAGATCCACGATTGTCGCCCAATTGCATAAGAAGCGGTCCTACATTTTGGTGCATGGAGCTGAAATTGAAATCTTTTATTACGCCTATTACATGATACTTAAGAGAACCGGATATAATGTCGCCGCGACCGTAGTTTGGACGATACAAAGTCTCTTTATATGGGTCTTTAAACCCAAGTACTTTAACAGCGGCCTCGTTTAAAATGACCCCCATGGAATCTGATGGAAAATCTTTTGAAAAGTTGCGTCCGGATTGCATCTTCATGCCGAGCGTGGGAATATAATTTTCATCAGCGAAAAAATTGGTAAAGATGATCGCCTTGGATGCGTCGAATGTTGCATCACGAAACCAGCCCTCCTGGTCAAAATTAGTCCCGGTAGGAAGATCGCCTGAAATGGTTGCCTGCGTTACCCCCGGGATGTTCAACAACTCATTTCTAAAAGTCTTTATTTGATTATCTAAATACCAGGTATTGTGCAATACCATAACCTGGTTGCGGTTGTAACCAATTTTACGGCTGCGAATAAAACCGAGCTGGTTGTAAATAACAATCGTTCCTATAATGAGCATGATTGAAATACTAAACTGGAACACTACCAAACCGCTGCGCAGCCAGTTGTTTTTAAATCCTTTGGAAATCTTTCCCTTTAAAACATCTATGGGTTGAAAAGAAGACAGATAGAATGCCGGGTAACTACCGGCAACACATCCTACTACCAGCATCAGCGCAATCATAACGGGAAACAGCCACGAAGAAAACAATGTGCTTACATGCATTTCCTTTCCGGCAAGCTGGTTAAATAATGGAAGCAGGCAGGCAGATAATATGATTGCTATCAACAAAGAAAAAAAACTAATTAGTAAAGACTCGGTAAGAAATTGTGTAATAAGGTGCGAACGTAAAGAACCTGCTACTTTCCTGATGCCTACTTCTTTGGCACGGTTAGCTGAACGTGCCGTGGAAAGGTTCATGAAGTTGACACAGGCAATCAATAAGATTAAAATCGCAATTACTGAAAAAATATAGACATAAGTAATGTCTCCGTTAGCTTCAAATTCATAGGATTTGTTAGAATGTAAATGAATATCTTTCAAGGGCATTAAATGATAGATAAAATGCCCCCCTTTGCTCTCCATATCTTTCAGTGAAGAATGCAACTGGCTTAGCAGGTCCTTCGCCAGATAATTATTGATCGTTGCGTTAACATAACCCTGCATGGTTGCCTTGCTAACACCCGGCTTTACCAGGATATATGAATGTGCATTATTACTCAGCCAGTCATCCCGCCCTTTACCCTTCGGGCGAATAAAACTAAAATGAAAATGAGATTGTTTCGGAATATCTTTTATAACACCTGTGATTTTACAATTGGTTGTATTGTCTACATATAAAGTTTTGCCAACAACATCAGTGCTATTGAAATATTTTTTTGCCGTGGTTTCATCAATGACAATTGAATTCGGTTCATCTAAAGCGGTCAACGGATCACCTGCAATCATCGGAATGGTAAACACCTTAAAAAAAGTGGAGTCGGCAAATACAGCGTGGTGATCCTGTATGTTCTGATTTCCTTTTTTTATAAGTATATCGCCCTGGTAGTTCAGCCTGACCATTTGCTCCACGTCGGGATAATCGCTTACCAACCTGGGTGCCAGTGGATCCGGCGATACCGACGCCGTAAATTGCGTTCCATTAAAATAGATGTCAGCATCCAGCCTGTAAATTCGATCAGCATTAACATTGTAGGTATCATAATTTAATTCATCCCTCACATACAACACAATTAATAAACAAACTGCAAGACCACTCGCAAGACCAACAATGTTAATTGTTGAGAAACCCTTGTTTTTCCAAAGGTTGCGGAGTGCAATATTTAAATAATTTCTAAACATGGTCTGCATTTTATAATTAAGTTGTAAGCGTTTATTCATTCGGTGCGCAACGACTTCGCCGGGCTAGCAACAGCGGCCTTGATTGCCTGGAAACTTACCGTTAGCAAAGCGATTAATAATGCGGCTAACCCGGCAAGAGCAAACACCCACCAACTAATATTTATTCTGTACGCAAAATTTTCCAACCATTTGTTCATCGCCCACCAGGCAACGGGAAATGCAATGATAGATGCAAGCAATACGAGCTTTACAAATTCTATTGAAAGCATTTGTGTTACCTGGGTTACACTTGCGCCCAACACTTTTCGTATGCCTATTTCTTTGGTACGTTGCTCTGCTGTGTAAGTGGCTAATCCAAACAAACCAAGACATGCGACAAATATGGTGAGCAGGGAAAAAATATTAAGCACGGTTCCGGTCTTTTGTTCAACAGCATACGTTTTGTTGTACAAGTCGTCGAGGAATGAATACGTGAACGGTTCGTTCGTGTTGTATGCATTCCAGTTTTTTTTCATGGTAGCCAATAAGCCCGCGACATCGGTGGTTTTTATTTTAAAGATTAAACCACCTTCAGGCTCCAGGCTCATGAATAACGGACTTATCGCTTCGTGCAAAGATTTAAAATTGAAATTCTTCACAACACCAATTACATGATAGGGAACATTGGTCCCTCTGTCACTATTCTGCCTTATTATCGTTTTACCAACAACGTTAGTATTATTCCAGCCGAAAGATTTTGCTGCAGTTTCATTCAGGATGATTGCGGCAGAATCACTTTTAAAATCTTTGGAAAAGTTTCTGCCTGCTACTATTTGCATACCGAATGTTGGGATATAATTTTCGTCAACATGAAAATCTACCCCGTCAACAACCAGGTTATTATTACCCAGCGGATAAGCCAGTGCATTATTATAGTTGCTTGGGCCGGCAGGCTTATACCACGACATAGTTGCATTTATAATCCGCGGATCCTGCAACATCTGTTGTTTAAACACGTGTTCATTATTCCCTAACACATAAGAGTTAGGAATGGTAAGCAGTTGCTCTTTGTTATAGCCAAGGTCTTTGTTTTGTATATATTTCATTTGCTGATACACTACAATTGTTCCAATAATTAATGCAACTGAAATAAAGAATTGAAATACCACTAAGCCACTCCTTAAACTAAAGTTCTTATGACTGGCAGTGAGTTTTCCTTTTAATACGGCGATTGGTTTAAATGAAGAAAGATAGAACGCAGGATAGATGCCCGCAATAATTCCCACCAATATTCCTAATGCAATAAATGCAAGTATCGGTTTGGTATCGAGCGTTAAATTTTTACCGGATATATTATTAAACGCAGGCAATGCAAGCTGTGTTAACACAAATGCAATAGTCAATGCGATGATCGCGATCATCATTGATTCTGATAAAAATTGCCTGATAAGTTGAAACCTGCCAGAGCCCGCAACTTTTCTTATGCCAACTTCTTTCGCCCTTTTCGATGCACTCGCAGTAGACAAATTAATGAAGTTGATGCAGGCAACAATCAACATAAAAATGGCAATGCCCGCAAACATATACACGTATGTTGCATTGCCGCCCGGCTCAAATTCAGTAGTCGTATCTGAATGCAGGTGAATATCTTTTAAAGGTTGCAGTGCAAAACCAAGGCTATTGCCTTTTGTCCTGAATTCCTTTAGGCTCAAACCCATCTGCTGTTGAATTTGAGGGCCCATATATTTTTCAACCATTGCAGGAAAACGGGCTTCCATCTTCCTGAGATTGACGCCGGGATCTAATAAGAGATAGGTATGATAATTACCACCTAACCATGTATCAGATTTAGCATTTGCCCAACCGGTGATCGAAGCAAACATATCAAAATGAAAATGCGAATTGGATGGAATATTTTTTATAACGCCTGTAACTTTATATAACCTGGTGCTATCTAAACTTACAGCAAGTGTTTTGCCTATCGCATCTGAATTTCCAAAATACTTTTCTGCAGTTTGTTGTGTAATTATAACAGCATCGGGGTTTTCTAAAGCCGCTTTAGTGTCGCCTTCTATTAGTGGCAAAGTAAAAATGCTAAAGAAGTTTGGGTCAACCATTGCAAACCGGTCATCTTTAAACACGGTGTTGTTGTAAGTAATTTTAGGTGTGCCGAAACCTAAGATTCTCGTCGCATCACGCACTTCCGGAAAATCTTTTTTCATGGTTTGTGCAACCGGCGGCATAGTTACACTTTCGTTTATTTTACCGCCATTCAAATTTGCCTGGAATACAACACGTACAATGTTATCTGCGTTTTTATTGAATCGGTCATAACTCAGTTCATCCTGCACATATAACATGATGACAAAACACAAGGCAATACCGATAGACAACCCAAGAATATTAATGGCGGAAAACAGTTTATTTTTTTTGATGTTTCGCCACGCAGATTTGAAATAATTTTTAAACATATATTTTGTTTTAAGCAAACAGCGATCAGCTGTCAGTTAATTCATTCCGGGTTAGAAATATTTGAGGCACATTACCCCGCAATTAATTTCAACCATCATACCAATGATCTATCGCATTGATATTTAATCCATAAGCAAGTAAATTTGGGTTGGAGACTGTCCGTTAACGAACACCTGTATATATAAACCGAACAATTTAAGATATCTGCGGCCCGGTCTGTAGAACTTACGATTCAACCATTTCCGGTCTTATTGCAATAGGCACCCCTCGCCCGGAAACAGTCAATATAACTTTGAGCTGGAAAATGGAAACAAAAAATATTAATGACCCGTATCATTAACGATGCCGGATTAACGAACGAGACATTCCTGTAATTTCGATAATACTCAATTATAGAAACAGATAAAAATAAATTGGCGCTGTATTGCCTGGAAAGTACCATGGCGCCTGTCTCCGGGAAGTTAAAGGAAAAATATGAACAGTGCCTGGCCTGAAGACTATCGCTGTTCTTTAGTTATACGTATCTTGCATTAATGACGCCGGCCGGCATATAGGCAGGATTCTCCGAGCGGGAGATACGGTTATTTTTTAACACGAAATATTGCAACCATGCACCCGTAATAACAAGGCTGCCGGCTGGAAGCGGAATTTTAAATTGCAATGCCTGCGCTGTTATCGCATTTTCGTTATAAGGCACCTGTATCCGCTGAACGCCACCGCCAATCGGTATACCCGTTTTCAACATACATCCTGAAACAGCTATCACAAGTTCTAACATCACGGTTCCTGCCGGCGCAAACACTTTTTTTACAGGAACAAAATCGTTTACGCCTACCGTTATAAGATTCGCACCCGTCCTGGTAACGGTTATGGGTACCCTGAAACGTTCTGTAAAACTATCTCCATCCGTAAACTGGAAACCGGTGATATAAGGCGCTACATCACAGGAAGCAAGGGTATCCACGTCGCATAAGCGTAGCCATTTGGCAATCGCCCCCGCGAACCTGCTCTGCATGCTCCTGTTTTTTGGAGCCGGAATTACTGCATACAATCCTTTACGTAAATGACTCGAGACCCTCGATGCGATACCAAAATTTTCACTTCTTATTTTAGTGGCTACCGTCTGTTGTATGCCTTCTCGTTTAAGACGGACGCAGTTTTTGTCCATACGACGGTATAGCACTAAATTACCTACCGTGCCGCTCATAAATACGTCTGTTACTCTTGCCATGTGTTTAACTTTTATTTGGTGATACAATCACTGCTATTTCCCTACAGGATGATCCATACTTAACCTATCCTATCAGCGTTACGAGTGCATTAATTAACGCACTGGTAACGCAGTGGAATAGTATCATTAACGCAGATGACATGTCCTTAGTATGAAGCAAGGATAAATTATTTCAACGGACACTGGTGTTTGCTGCAGGGAACTCAAAGGACATGGCGTAACTTGCATTTGAAACAGGATGGTAAAAAAATTGTCAAAACTCAAGGGAGGTCACGGGAGTATTGATGTTAAACGCGATATTTCAGGGAACGATTTGAAATTATTAGCTGGATGTCCTGGTACTGCAGTTGCTCCCATGCACCAAAATTTTTTATCAAAATAAAGCAGTAAGAATTATTCCACACAAATAAGAAAATTATACACATTCTTATACAAATAAGCCCTCAACCTGCGAAAAGACACAGGTAATTCCAACAAAATATTTAAAAACTTGCGGAATGCCCGTGTCTTGTACAATAAATCATCAAGAAAGGGCTATTAGTATAACCGACATTCTTTAAACCAGTAAAAAAATACTTTATGAATAAGACAATAACCGGCAGGGATATACGCAACCAATTAAAGGCTGATTTGATAGGAAAAGATTCCTATAGGGGAGTAACGCTAACCTACACCTGGCTGGCCAACCAATTTGGGCATATTTCCCTTGGGTTTATTCCAACTTTTATCCTTTATATCGTTTTGTCGCGGTATTACGGTAACGATTCAGCATCAATACGGGCTGCAGTCTTTATATCTGCCGCCTGGTTTATATTTGAGACGTTCAATTTCCTGGGACCCCTTCTCCTGGCGAACCCCTTTAAAAAAAAAATGCCGTCGCTGAGCCATCGCAACAATACGTTTTCCAGCCGGCGTGGGGAAATGTTGCTTTTGACACCATCACAGACATAGGCTTTTTCTGGTTCGGCGCATTTTTTGCAAGCTCGCTTTGTAACTATTCGTCTACGTCGGTTTCCATACTATTGATTTTGGCTGGCCTTTTAATTTACCCGGTTTATTATTGGTATCCCACCAAAATGTATCTGCAAATTCCCCAATATCCTTTTCAGTTCAGGCTTAGCCAATGGCAGTCAGTACAAATAGGACAGGAGGCTATTCATAACATCAATAAGTTCCTGAACAATAAACATAATGGAATGCACTTGTTAATATTCGGATCAAAGAATAGCGGTAAAACAAGAATAAGTGTGGGTATTGCCACTGAGTTATCAATAAAACATAAACCTTGTTATTATATTACTGCCATGAAACTCTTTAGTCATTTTTTTGACCAGGATGAGAGCCCGTCAAGTTTATGGAACTGGCGTTCATCATCCGTGTTGGTTATTGACGATATTAATGCAGGCCACCCCATTAAGCAGGACCTTATTTCGCCGGAGCATTTTTTAAAATTAGTAGATACTTATTCTGCCCAAAATGAAAAAAACAGGAATGCTATCAAGAATACAAATACTATATGGGTATTAGGCAGCAGTGATCCGGGTAAAAACCTATATGGAGAATGGCACAAAATGTTGGAGAATATCGGTGTTGACCAAAAAAATATTCTTTCGGTACACCTGCCTTAACGGACTTCACCGGTTTAAATCATGCCCCTACTTTAAGATGTGGTTGTCGTACGCAAAACTTATCAGGTGGGTAAGACTCTTAACGTTGAATCTTTTGTACATTGGAATAATTCTTTTTTCAATTGCAGACTGGGAGACTTTGAAATGGCTGGCAATTTCCTTAAAGGAATATCCCTGTGCTACCATTGCAAGTGCCTCTTTTTCTTTATTGGAAATGGCGTAGTGATTAAATAATTGCTTATTCAGTTCCTCTTCAAATTCCGATTTATCAGGACCGTAGGCCGCATATCTCATTATGGTACCTAAGTTAATGCTGCGGTTAATTTGCGACCTTCCAATAATGGCAGTCACCGTTCCGTTTTCGCTGCTAAAAACGCCCACCTTTGATATCAGGGGGACATGAGTTCCATCTTTATGAATTTTTTTCAACTCTATTGTAAAGCTATACTTGTCCAGGTCTTGCGAAACAGTGTTTATGAATTTCAACGCCTTATCATTCAGTTCATTTGAAAATGGTGCATATTCAGGTGTGGTAATGCCTACAATGGTAAGCATCGTTATTTCCTCGTCCTTATAACCAAGAATTTCTTCCCATCCGTCAGCATAAATCATTTTGCTTTCCTTGAAGGAATAGATATAAACTGCCTCTTCAGGAAACCTTGGAATTGTTTTTCGAAAGAATTGGGCTTCCTTACTTTTTAAGTCAGCCGGTACGTTTGTGATGTACGACTTTGTATATTCTCCGGGCGTTGGCATTAAATGGATATGAAATTAAAAAAATAGAAAAAAATAATTACCTGCGTGTTTTCGCAGTTGGCTCCCTTACCGTATAGCGATAATTTTGTATTGACAATTTAGCGACCATCTGAAACCATTGCAAATTAACAACTTATTCAACAGTAAGATTATCTAATCCTTTAAAAAGCCATTTTCGACTAGCTAAAAAATACACCTTTTTTCTTAAAGACATTCCTCTCGTAACCCCCACACGTTTTTTAAGAAAAAAGGTTATTTTTTTGATTTAGCAAAGATATGAATGCCGTGTCAAATTTTAAAAAACCCCTAAACACCCGGATGATATTATTCGGATTGAAAATTAGAATAATGTATTAAATTTTATTACAGGAGACAACAATTTAATATGCCAAATATTTTAATAGTTGATGATCACATTGTAATAACTACTGGCTTAAAAATAGTTATAGGTAGTTTTTTGCCCAATTCGGTAATCGATGTGGCAAATGAAGGAGATAAGGCCTTTGAAAAAATTAAACAGACGAATTACGATCTTATCATAATGGATATCGCATTGCCGAACACTGATTCGTTTAATATTGTTAGTAACATACTTGCTATAAAGCCGACCTCGAGGATATTGATGTTTAGCATGAGCCCGGAAGAAATGTTTGCAAAAAGGTACCTCAGGATCGGCGCTTTGGGATATATAAATAAGGATGCACCCTTGAATGAAATAAAAAATGCCATTGAAAGTGCACTTAAAAACAAACGATATTTAAGCCCTGAATTAAAGGAAAAACTTGCGCTGGAAGCGCTCAGTGATGATCACTACGAAAATCAATTTGATAAGTTATCGCCGCGTGAATTTGAAATAGTTCAACACCTTGTACATGGAGATTCGGTGTCGGAAATTTCAAGGAAATTGAACTTGCATACTTCAACCATAGGAACTCACAAGGCTAAAATATTTGAGAAACTCAGGTGCGAGAATATTGTTGAACTGGTAGCAATGGCAAAAATTCATAATCTAATTTACTGATCACTTTTTTGCAAAAGCGTTTGGGTTTTTCTCACTTCAGAGTCCCAAATGCATTTTTCTTATGATGCCGGGCAATCCTTCCATCAATTCCTTTACAAACTATTGAATCATTATTTGTTACGGGTTTCATTAAAATTTGTAACTTCATCGCTGACTAACTGCCCATCCTGATAATAAGGGTGATAGTTATGGATAACACCGCTAAAAGAGAGTTTAACAACTAAATCAGCTGTCGGTTATATTTACCGCCTGGAAATAGGTTTACTATGTTTTAAAAATTAGCAGCGTAAGTAAGTTGACAAGTAAACTCTACCCCCCAAGGGAGAACAAGATTGCCTTAATAGCAGCTTTAGTTCTACAATTGAGAATCGCGATGCATAAATTGATTAAAATACTGGTAGTAGAGGATGAAATGATCATCGGCGCAAAAATATCGATGTACCTCTCGACGCTCGGGTATGAAGTAACGGGTATTTTGCCGCGTGGTGAAGAAGTTTTGAGCCATGTGAAACAAGATACACCCGATATTATTTTACTCGATGTACACCTTAAAGGAAAAATGGATGGAATTGAAACAGCAGCCAGCATCGAACAATATTTCCAGATTCCCATAATTTATATTACTGCAAACGCAGACAATGACACGTTCAACCGCGCCAGGAAAACGAGGCCTGCTGCCTTCATTTCAAAACCCTTCAAAAAACTGGACCTGCAAAGAGCTATCGAACTTACTATCAGCCGCATGGCAACGCCTGAAAATGTGCCTATTGCTGCTACGGATACACCTGATGAAGAACCATTCGTGTTAAATGACCGAATTTTTATACGGTATAAGGAAAGAATGGTTAAGCTTATGATTGCAGACATACTATACATCGAAGCAGACCGCAACTACAGTCGCATTTATACTACAGACAAAGAATACTTGCTGTCAATAACTCTTAAAGCAATTGAAGAAAAATTTGCAAATCACCTTTTTCAAAGAATTCATCGATCTTATTTCATTAACCTGCAACGGGTGGAAGCGATTGCCGAAGATCATGTAATTATCGCACAAAGAGCCATACCGGTAAGTGAAAGCCTGAAAGTACATTTGATGCAGCATCTTCAAAAATTGTAAGTGAGCGCGGAGCAATAAAAATATTGCGACCTTACAGGTTAAAAGCTAATCCTGCAAGCCATGAGAAAAATATTCACGTTTTCCATCCTTTTCATTGCTGTTCAATTTACTTATAGCCAGGTTAACCCTTACGATAGCCTGGAACTTCAGTTTGCGTCGGCACAGGCGGACACTCAGAAACTGGAAATACTGAAACATTTGGTGGACCTTGCTT
>NZ_JBMQQG010000078.1:0-48887 GCF_057362405.1 Ginsengibacter sp. | reverse complement strand
AGGCTGGGTGCAGGAAAGAAGTACTTACCAGGCAACCACGCTGGATCCGCATTACGAAACACCTTTAGGCATGCATGATACAGACGAGAATGAAACTAACGGTAGCCTTGCCATTGCAAAATATGGCAAAGGAAATTTCGTGTACGCGAGTCTTGTTTTCTTTCGCCAATTACCTGCGGGTGTTCCGGGAGCTTACAGGTTGCTGGCAAATCTAATTGCACTACCAAAAAATAAATAAGAACCAAATCATAAATTAAAATTGCTGATATGATTTCTTCTGAAAAAAAATACTGGAACAGATGGTACGCTATTGTACTCGTATTCCTTTTATTTCAGATTGTATTGTATTATTTTCTTTCAGTTTATTTTAACGGCAGGTAATTGTTTTATCCCACAAACACTAAGACCGCAAAGCACTTGCCTCTTTGTTTTTTGTGGGATATTCCTAATAAAATTAAATTCTTCATAAGCTGCATGCAGTATGAGTAGTATTGATTGGATAGTATTGATTGTTTCACTTTCTTCCATTATTATTTATGGGGTTTATAAAAGCCGCACCACCAAAAACCTTGATGGATATTTTTTAAGCAACCGCGATATGCCGTGGTATCTTGTGTTGTTGAGTATTATGGGAACCCAGGCCAGCGCCATTACTTTCTTAAGCGCACCGGGCCAGGCTTATACCGATGGCATGCGTTTCGTGCAATATTATTTCGGTCTGCCTTTAGCCATGATCGTTATATGCATTGTTTTTGTGCCGGTTTTTAATAAACTGAAAGTGTATACCGCTTATGAATTTTTAGAGAAACGGTTTGATCTTAAAACGCGAACGCTCACTTCATTTCTTTTTCAAATATCACGAGGTCTTTCAACAGGCATTAGTATCTATGCTCCTTCAATAATATTGAGCTCCCTGCTCGGATGGAATATTTATTTTACCAATATTGTTATGGGCGGCCTTTTGATAATTTATACGGTTAGCGGTGGCGCAAGGGCAGTAGCTCATACTCAGAAATTACAATTGATAATAGTATTTGCCGGTATGTTTTTAGCAGGATACCTTGTTGTTCACCTTATGCCCTCCGGTACCGGTTTCATCGATGCTTTGCATATTGGTGGCAAAAATGGAAAGATGAATATTATAACTACTGGGAGAACTGCTAAAGGGTTTGACTGGAAAGACAAATACAACATCTGGAGCGGAATAATCGGTGGATTTTTTTTAGCGCTGTCTTACTTTGGAACTGATCAGAGCCAGGTTGGCCGGTATCTAACGGCAAAGAATAATCGACAAGGTAAGATGGGATTATTAATGAATGGCATCGTGAAGGTTCCCATGCAATTTTTAATTCTTTTGCTGGGCGTGATGGTGTTCTCATTTTACCAGTTTCATAAAGCGCCGATTTATTTTAATGAAACACAAATTGAACTCGCTAAAAAAACATCGTATAAAGATTCTTTTGTAGCACTTGAGATGAAATATGCAAAAGTGCAGCCCGATGATAACGCTGAAAAAGCAACCATAAAAACCGCGTATAAAAATATTTTATCAAAAGCTTTACCTGGCCAGGAAATAAACGACACCAATTACATCTTTCTAAGGTTTGTGCTGGATTATTTACCCAAAGGACTTATCGGTTTACTGATAGCAATCATTTTCTTATCGGCATGGGGAAGTATTGCTGCAGCATTAAATGCATTGGCATCCTGTACGGTTGTGGACATTCATAAAAGATTTGTAAGGAGAGACCTAACGCAAGGCCAGGATTACCGGCTTTCAAAATTATATACACTGGCCTGGGGGCTCTTTAGTATAGCTGTCGCAGAATTTGCAAGTAACCTCGGCAACAGCCTGATTGAAACCGTAAATATTCTTGGCTCCCTGTTTTATGGGGTCATACTTGGTATTTTTCTCGTAGCTTTTTGGTTTAAACAAATTAAAGCGAACGCTACTTTTTACTCATCAGTTGTTTCAGAAATCTTTATCATTATTATCTACAAAGCTGATGTTATTTCTTTTTTGTGGTTGAACGTTATCGGAGCGTTGTTGGTTATTTTGTTCGGGTTTATTTTCCAGGTATTTTCAAGATCGAAAATATTAGAAGGGATATGAAGTGGTAAAATTCTTGCTGTTAATTGTATGAAACAGGATTTTTCTTATCAACATTAAAAGCATTTTCGGATTTATTTATTTCAAGAGACAGTATCTTCTCTTCTACAAAATACATATCAATTTCTCCAATGTTTTTGGCGTATATTTTCCCGCGGTGTCCGCAGGTAAATTTGTCTTTGATTAGCTCATAGGTTGCAGATGAAATATTCACCTGCCCAGGTACGCCATTAGTTTCCATTCGGCTCGCAATATTAACGGTACTGCCCCAAATGTCGTACACATACTTTTTCTTGCCAACTACGCCTGCTACAACGGGGCCAACATGAATACCGATCCTCATATCCCAGGGCTGCAACCCGGACTGAATTCTTTTTTGATTAAAGCTTAAAATAAAGTCTCTAATTTCCAGGCTGGCATGAACCACATTTTCAACGTGAAGTTCGTTGAGAGTAGGGATGCCTCCAGCGCACATGTACGAGTCGCCGATCGTTTTTATTTTTTCGAGGTTATATTTTTCTATAATTCCATCGAATGCGAGGAAACACACATTCAATTCTTCCAGCAGGTCCTGCGGCGACATTTTATCTGCTATAAGTGTAAATCCTTTAAAGTCCGTAAACATTACTGCAACCGATTCGTAATATTTTGGTTCAGCATAGCCTTTTACCTGCAGTTCTTTTGCAACTTCTGCTGGTAATATGTTCAGTAATAAACTTTCAATCTCAGCCTTTTGTTGATCCAAAATTTTGTTGGTTCTCTTCTTAATAAGATAGCTTCTAAATACGAGCAAGGCAATCATAAATGCCAGTCCTAGTCCAATCATAAATGCATTTTTGGCGAACTTTTGTCGTTGCAGCTCCAATGCAGTTAAAGCCTTGTCCTTTGTTAGCAGATTTATCTGGCTTTGTTTCTTTTCAAGATCAAATTCAAATTGCAGGCTTCCTAACTTTTTGTCTGTCTCAATATTGTACAAAGTATCCTTTATGTCCGCGTAAAGCGTTCGGTACTTATAAGCATTTTTAAAGTCCGATATATTCGCAAAGGCTACCGCCTTGTCACGGTAAATGTCCTTAAGGTCCGGAGCAGCATTTATTTCTGCCGCAATAGCGTTCGCCCTGTTCAAATATTCCAAAGCGGTCGAATAATTTTTTTGAACAACAAATATGTTGGCAATACCCTGAAGCGCACGCACAATATTAGGCTTACTATTAAATTTTTCTGCGATGGCAAGTGCTTTATTGTTATAGCTCAGGGCTGTTGTAATATCTCCTTTTTGCAGATAAACCTTTCCTATACCGGTATACGCAAAGGAACTATTAGGCGAGTTGCCGAGTGCCTTTATAGATTTTTCAAAATAATTTACCGCGTTGGCATAATCATTCTTCTCAAAATAGATTTCCCCTATATTTTCAGATATAGTACCTAAGGCATCATTGTCACCTAATTGCTCACAATAAGGCAAAGCCTGCAATAAGTAATTCAGGGCTTTATCCCACGTGGCTTTCTTGTTATAGTAAATGCTGCCCACCGTATTCAGGGCAGAAAGTATCCGAAGTTTATCTTTCAATTTCTCCGAAATCGCTAATGATTTCAACGAATATTCCAGGCCCTTTTCGTCATCGCCCTGTTGAGCATAAATAGCTGCAATATTGTTTAATAAGTTGGCCTCCCCCGTTTCATCTTTTATTTGTTCAAATGCCTCCAATGATCCATTCCAGTTTTGAAGGGCCTCAAGATATTTACCCTGGTAATAATATCCCATTCCGACATTTTTCAAAGCGAATGCTTTCCCTTCCCCGAAATCTATTTTTTCTGCAAGGTCTTTTGCCTGGTTCGCCAAACTGATGGCCAATTCCGGATTGTCAGAAAAATGTCCCTTGCTTTGTCGCAGCAAATTGTTGACAGCAGCTGTATCTGTCTTGTTGCCTGTTATAGAATCTTCCGGTGACTGCGAATAAGTAACAATAGAAAGTCCTATGAATAAACACAACAACTTCACCGTTTTCAAATTCATAAGCACAATTTTACCCGAATTTAGGGCAAAAATATCAGGGTAAACATAAAACTCAACGAGTGATGATAAGTTTCTTGCTTAACACCTTGTCTCCATTTGAAATTTGTACCAGGTATATGCCACTGGTATACTTACTTACATCGATTCTTTTAATGTAATTTTTGCCCGCCTGGTACACACCATTTTCAGATTCATAAACCATCTTTCCATCGATACTATAAAGAGTAATTTTAGAGTTGCCTGTTCTCACCGGAACGAAAGATACCGTTATATAATTGGATGCGGGGTTGGGAATTATCTGAATTGTGCCCGTTGTCAGGCTATTAGCAATTTGAACCTGTTGAGATAAAGAAGAATTGAAGCCGGCTATAGCAACAGTCATCCCTTTAAAAGGATAATCTGCCGGTATAGGACAGGCTGTAAAGTTATCGTATGAACTGGTGCTCCCACTATAACTGTTTCCTCCATTACCGCTACCCCCACTTACTAAATTTTGTATTTGCGAAGTTGGCGTTCCTGTTGGATAGTCTCCCTTAACAGACGTTACTATTCCAGGTCCCGCAATAGAAGAATAATTAAATTGGGGTTGATAAGCTGCCATACCATATCCCCACTGGTCACTATAATTTTGATTGGTGTAAAATATTCCACTAAGGTCAGAACTGGTGTTACCTCCGTTCTTTACAAAACCGTTTGACGAGTTAATGATTGCACCGGTAATAAAAATATTAGAGGTGCTGCTAAAACCGACAGGAACTTTGGTAATCCATAAATTATCGGTCGCATCAAAACTTGTGACAGGTGCTAAAACCGTATTATCTGCGATGATTCTGCCATCCGGTATAGATAGGCCCTTTACTAATGGATTCGATTTAACATTATTTAAAGTAAATGTGCCTGCCGTGAACAGAAGGTAATCGCCATTGTTAATAAGCTGGCCACTGATTTTAGTCTCGACATTCAACCATAAGCTTGTAGCTTTTGTAGTGGTATTACTGAAATTCGTAAATGTACCGTGACTTAATAAACATGGGTTATTCGTTACCGTTAGTGTTCCATTTATAAACTTAAAGGCGTATTTAGATGAGGCAAGTGTACCGATTGCTGCTATAATCGGGTAAGAACCAACCGGGCTCGTAGATGTGGCTGTGGTAGTAATTGACGGAACACCGGTAATGCTGTTTTGCAAACTATCCCCATCTACAAAACCGCTATACGTTACCGCAAAGGCGGGATTTACATTTCCGTATTGTCTTGATGTATCTTTTGCGGTAACCGTAATGGTATCTGGCTTAATCGTTACTGAACCCAGCCCGTAACTTATGTCAAAATTCGAATTAACCAAAACACCTGGGATTAATGATTGCTGTCCGGGGTTAAGTCCGGTAATCATATTAATACCAAACATAGGACCGATCCAATTGGTTTGAAGATCAACATCGGATGTGTCAATAATCTCGGCGGTGTTGTTACTGGAAGAAGTCGCTCCTATAACTTCACTATTTACCAGCTGCACCAGGGAGCCATTTACTAATTGCACCAGGGATCCGTTCACCAATTGTACCAGCGAGCCATTTACTAACTGCACCAATGAACCATTTACCATTTGCACCAGCGAGCCGTTTACCAATTGCACTAGTGATCCATTTAATATCGGCTTCGCAACGCCGTTAACCAACTGAACCAGCGAGCCATTTACTAGCTGAACGAGTGAACCGTTTATGATTGGAGTCACAGTAGATCCGTCGCCATTTACCAATTGCACAAGAGAACCGTTCACGAGTTGCACCAATGAACCGTTTACCAATTGTACCAGGGAACCATTTGGCAATGGAGAATATACCCCATTGACAAACTGAACCAGCGAGCCGTTGACGAGTTGTACCAATGAACTATTTTGAATGGGAACATATTCCCCGTTTACCAACTGCACCAGGGATCCATTCACCAATTGAACTAATGAACCATTAACCATCTGCACCAACGAACCATTAACCAATTGCACCAGCGATCCGTTCGGTATAGCTGTAAACACGCCATTCACCAATTGCACCAGGCTGCCGTTAACTAACTGCACCAAGGAAGAATTCGGAATAGGCGTCGGTATTCCGTTTACCAGTTGCACCAGGCTGCCGTTCACAATTTGTACCAAGGAACCATTAACTATAGGTACTAAAGATCCCGTGGTGCCGTTCACCATTTGAACCAACGAGCCATTAACCATCTGCACCAATGAACCATTCACTGAGACCTTTCCCGTGTTGTTAGTTAATGAAGACGCACTTAATAACGCCTTTGAATTAACGCCCGGATATACTTGGAAAAATTTTCCGGTTGACGGATTTTTTTTGTAATTAAAAATGGACTCAGACGCAATATCAACAAGGTATTGATTATTGAAACTATTTTGATTTGCTGATGGAATCAGGTAGTTATTATTGTCGAGCTGGAATTTGCGTGAATTGTTTACCGCCTTGAAACTGGCAATCATGTTCATGTTTGCAAGGTCAGCTACGGTAAGAACTGAACCATCGGATTGTGTCTTTGAAAAATCCTTTACTACCGCCAGTGCGTTATCGGGCAGATAAGCCTGGTGAAAAGCTTTGATAAGACTATCCAGGTGTGCGGGATTTGGTACCTTGCTTCTGTCATAATCGTAATTAAATATCACTTTGCCGGGATATTGACCATACTGAATAATTTGGTTACCCGGGGTTACTTTCAATGGCATCTTACTAATTGTAACAATTCCCGTATTGAACTTATAGTGATATTTTGCCAGGAAGGCTAAGTCACCAGGATCAGACAGGTTGAAATTTCCGGATATTGTAACGAGGTAGGTACCCACGTCGCTGTTTGCGGTTGCCGCTGTTGTTAATGTAAGTTTACTAAGCCCGATGGCCGCCAGCGATAAGGTAGTATCCTGTAACCGAACCCCATTAATGGTTATCAGTGTATCGAACTTTGGAAGTTGCTCGCCATACTTTTTCTTTATTGTATCTGTACTAACTTCTATGCTGCCTTGGAAGAATGATAAGCTATTTGAAAACCCTCCATCACCATTCACCGTCATCGGCGGTGTATAAACTCTTATAATCGGGTTGTCGTCAAAGGCCGGAATAACGGCTGTGATTAGATTGTTGGAAAGTACGTTTGTTGAAGTGAGGACAGAATCATTATAATAAACTTGAGAATTAGAACTTAGATTTTGGCCTTTGATCTCCAGGGTGAACGGGCTATCACCTGGCATGGTAGCAGGAGTTGTTACGGGAATTATTAGGGAATCTATTTCCGGAGTTGGTGCTGCAAACGTCCGCATCGCTAAATCTGCATTTATCAATCCGTAGCCTGAATTGTAATCGTATCCAACAAGGCCCGGAGGTCTCATGCTGGTAGCAGTTGTTTGCAACAACGTCCTCATCTGGGAAGAAGCGGTTGTTGCCTGGTTCAAGAATTTTTTTCTTCCCTGCATAATTAATGCGGCCACAGCAGCAGCATGTGGTGCAGCCGCCGAAGTTCCAAAGAAATTCGAGTACCCATTAAGTGCCCAGTCGGGATAATCCTGGCCCAGCTTAACCGTGGTTTTAACACCGTCGGGCGCAACAAAGTCTGGCTTATTTCGCACCACCCCATTAGTTTCCGTTCCTCCTAAAGAAGAGAAGGTTTCGATTTGAGGCTGAGTCAGGTTGGTAGCTGGATTAGCAGAATTGTTGGGTACCGCAATTGGATAACCGGCTGGCGGATGATTGATATAACCGGGAACATAATTGTACCTGGCTGCGCCAACTGCGATAGCGCTGTCTGCATTTGCCTGGCCCACAAGCGTTGAGGTGCCCACATTGTATTCCATGATCCGTATACCTCCGCTAAAAACAACATATTTCATACGCGAAGGATTACTGGTCGTGGTATTGTTTACAATGAGAATATTATAATCAATCGAATCTGTGCCGCTAATTGTAATGGGAATAAATTCAATTGGATCGCCATTGGAATTATCCCTGTTATAACCAATCAAACCAGTGCCATCAGTGTTTTTAGTCAGGTAAATATCCATATCATTTTTTGTTCCACCGCTTTGTGCGTTGGAATATATGCTATCCACCCATTGAAAAACAAAGGTATAATTGCCCGGAGCAAGGCGTACTTTTTGAAATAAATCACCACTTCCGGAGAAATCATGTGCTTTTTTACCTGGAAATCCAATAGCAGTAGCATCAGCTGGCCTAAAGGCCGCTTCATAAGATCTGTTTGCAAAATTGCCAGCGGCAGAAAAATAGGAAACTCCCTGTGTTGTAACCGTATCAACGGTTTTGGCCACAATTCCATCTTGTAGAAAAGGCTCAGTAATAAAAGTAACATCATCTACAATTACGTTACATCCCTGGGCTTTTAATTGCTTGATCCCAACGGCAAAGTCACCGGGACTAAAAAATCCGGTACGAAAATAAAGCTGGGAGCCAGGAGCCACATCATGTATTATCTGCAACATAGCCCTGCCCTCGTCCGACTGCTCGATAGGGAAATCCTGCAAAACAGTTACCGGCGTAGTAAATCCTTTGGGATTTCCCGGGCCGGGAAGATCGTCATTTGTAATATCCTGTGA
The DNA here is from genome assembly GCF_057362405.1 of Ginsengibacter sp. Lineage (NCBI taxonomy): Bacteria > Pseudomonadati > Bacteroidota > Chitinophagia > Chitinophagales > Chitinophagaceae > Ginsengibacter > Ginsengibacter sp. The sequence goes on along the minus strand of NZ_JBMQQG010000078.1, from coordinate 40,154 downwards.
AAGAGTATTTGTAGTGAAAGTTTGCGGTGAAGGATTCAATGATCCCAATGGATTTGTTGAATATGGCGGAATAATAGTCGGTTGCAAAGGGAGTGTTGCAGTTGAACCGTTGCCGATAGTGGCAAAACTATTTGATATGACGCCTATTTTAACGCCAGCGCCATTTATACTATACCCACTTCGAACAAGATTAGTTCTCATGCTAGTATCGCCCGCCGATGAAACAATGCCACTATTAATAACAGCCTGGTAGTACGGTCGACAGTAATTAATGATATCACCTAATAGATTCAGCTTAGGTAAGTTGATGATCGGAAATCTTCCTGAGATGATGAAGTTGCTGACGCCGTTAGTAATAATATCCTTTAACCCATAAGGAGCCGTTTGCAACAGGCTCAACACGGTATTATAGTAGCCTGCGTCTGCAATTACATCTATCGTTACATAACCGTCAGGGCTTATTACGAAAAATGGAGACGGCTGTGCCGGCACGCCAGGATTATAATTATCGTAGATCGACTGCAATTCAGAACCAATGACACTTCTTAATTTGCTGGTCACAATCGCCGTATCCGATGTTGAGCAACCGGCCGAGGCTTTTACGGTAAAAATATAAGTGCCGGCAGCTGATGCAATAACCGAGGCCTGATTTGTTGGCGTACTGATTATTCCGCCATTGATTGCCCGCCAGCTAAAAGAAACGTCAGATGACGTTGTAGTTCCCGTTAGCAGAGCCTGTGAATTTACATCTAATGCTTTATCAACACCTGCATTTGCAGTCGGCGCAGTACAAAAACTAAAAGGCGAAAAGATCACCGAAATATTACTTTGTAAAATAACCTGAGTACCACTCCAAAGAGCACCCACTATATTAGAAGAACCCGTTCCAGAGCCAATGTTGATAGCGGCGTAAGGCGCCCAAACGGAGCCCAGCCATTTTGAATCCTGTCCTGATGATCCGTTAGCGATATTAAACGAAACCGTTTTATCGGGAGACGTAGAACCGGTTCCGTGTGTTTCAAGATAGATTCTTGACTCGCTTCCCCCATTTATTATGCTTGCCTGCACTTTGTTTAAATCCACATCACCATATACATAAATTTTGATAGTACCTGTTGCGTCATTTTTAAAATCAAAAACAAAATTATTGGTGGTTCCAGAGTTTTTGATTGACTTAAAAACATATACCCCTGTTCCCGAAAGTGTAAGTGTTTTATTGCCGGACAGGGTAACATCTCCATAAGACCCGTAAGTAATTTTCTTTGTGCCGTTGATATTAGTAGTTCCAACGACCGGAAACGCATTTATGACGGGCATAGCAGGAAGAACCGGAAGATTCGGTGTACCCAGAATTTCTCCACCGCCAGGAGTTGGACCAGAGTATATTGTTCCGGATGGATGGGTAACCACGCCCGATACAGTTCCCCCGCCAATTATGATATTTCCATTGGCATCGATGTTTCCTCCGATAGTGGCACTTGAACCAACCGAAACAGCCGTTCCTGTTGAACCTGCTGCGGACAGCCTTCCGGTGACTACGTTGCTATTCGCAAGTTGAATAGTACCGCCACTAAAGATGTCGAAGGGTAAATCACTGGTTCCAATGGCCAGGTTTCCGGTTGATTGCACAAGATCGTAGCTTCCAACGGAACCTTTAATTACATTTCCACTGATATTGCAGGAAGATCCTATCTGAACTCCATAACCCGGAGAAGAGGGTATCGTTTGACCCGCCGCACTCTTGCCCCCAAAAATTACATAATCTGTAATCTGTGTTTGCTGCGCACGCATGCTTTGCACTGAAAGCAAACAAGTGACTAAAAAGATGCAAGTTTTCTTATTAATTCTGAAAGTAACTTTTTTTCTCATTTAGACTTATGATTTGAATAATTTAATAATAATTGGTTAAACGAGCCTGTGAAAGGATTTTTATATGCTTCTATCATATTTAATCTTTGCAGTCACTGTTGTAAGCCTTTTGGTTTCAAGGAGGATTGGACAAAGAATCAAATTTGATGATTCAAACTTATTTTCAGCAAATACTTTCAATCACAAGCCGATTGATATTCATTGAAAAAGAATTGCTGATGGCTACATCAGCTAATAAAGTTTGTTTTATTCATTTAGGCGTCGGGCCTTTTTTTTAATCGACCAAGTTCCTCAGCAATACGAGGTTTTAGCCAAATAAAAAACATCCGTAAACCTTTCCAGGGCAACATTTTCTCAATTCAGATTCTGATTCGAATCCAAATGGTATCAAGACGATCTTAAAAAACATTGGTAATATAAGCATCTAAGGGAGTGGCTTAATAATAGATATTGAGTTGTAAATTTATTAGTTTCAACAACCTCAACCAAAATTATTTATTAATATCAATAAATAGATTCCCGCACATGATGTTAATGAACCAAATTTCACGTTTGATAAATGATTAGGGCTAGCTAAAACTTTACTTGGACTACAAAATTAAATTTGTTTTACTAATCGTTGATTAAGATTATTTCCGACGCCCATTTTTTCGGAAACTCCAACTCAGCAGGTTTTAATGGATCTGCCGTTTTCTTTGGATACGACGAATACGGGTGTAGTGCATCCCGGGAAACGATTCAGGCCTTTAGCCTTAGGCAAAATACCAATATTACAGGCTACAATACCAGCCAAACGCATTTGTGAATAAGACGAGCTGCAGAAATGTTAACGACAAAAATGCAAACCTTTCAGGTTAGAAGTGCTCCCCTCTCGTATAAACTAAGATTTAAAGTTTTAGTTTTGACATACATTGAGTTAATATGAATATAGATTTTAACCGGAACGAGGATGTAATGAAGCTTGCATTAAGCCACATTAAAAATTTAGTTAGCAAAATTGAAGAAGGTGGCGGCAAAAAAGCAATCGCAAAGCAAAAAGAACGAAATAAGTTAACAGCGAGAGAACGTTTGCAGTACCTGCTTGATGAAAAAAAACCATTTATAGAAATTGGTGTGTTTGCTGGTTACGGAATGTATGAAGAATACGGCGGATGCCCTGCAGGCGGTACTGTCGCCGGTATTGGCTATGTAGGCGGCAGGCAATGTGTTATTATCGCTAATGATCAAACGGTAAAAGCCGGCGCCTGGTTTCCGATTACTGGCAAAAAGAATCTTCGCATGCAGGAGATAGCGATGGAAAACAATTTACCGGTAATTTATCTTGTTGACAGTGCCGGTGTTTTTCTTCCGATGCAGGATGAGATCTTCCCCGATAAAGAGCATTTCGGTCGCATCTTTCGTAATAATGCAAAAATAAGTGCAATGGGTATCACCCAAATTGCGGCAGTAATGGGCCCTTGTGTTGCCGGCGGAGCTTATCTTCCTATAATGAGTGACGAAACTTTAATGGTCGAGGGGAATGGTTCAATTTTTTTAGCAGGCCCTTATCTTGTAAAAGCCGCCATAGGCGAAAACGTCGATAGCGAAACCTTAGGTGGAGCGGTAACACACACTGAAATTAGCGGCATTGCTGATTATAAATTTGAAACAGAAGAAGCATGCCTGGACGAAGTAAAAAAAATAATTAGTAAGATCGGACACTTTCCAAAAGCCGGATTCAACCGGATTGCTGCATTACAACCCGCAAAAGATCCTAAAGAAATTTATGGCTTTTTTCCAGAAGGAAATACAAAGCCATATGATATGCTGGAAATTATTGAAAGAATAGTTGATGCTGAATTTTCTAATAATTCGCCAAAAAGTGGTTCTGAAACTAAAAGCTCCTTCGAACAATTTAAAGAAGGTTACGGAAAAACGATTTTGTGTGGATATGCCAGGATCGATGGTTGGGCGGTAGGGATAGTGGCGAACCAACGGTTGAATATTAAAAACAAAAAAGGCGAATTACAAATGGGCGGCGTTATCTATAACGATAGTGCCGATAAGGCCGCAAGATTTATTATGAATTGTAATCAAAAGAAAATTCCATTGATTTTTTTGCAGGATGTTACAGGCTTTATGGTTGGAAGCAGAAGCGAACAAAGCGGCATTATTAAAGATGGTGCGAAAATGGTTAATGCAGTGGCCAACTCAGTAGTTCCCAAAATAACCATCGTACTTGGAAACTCTTACGGAGCGGGCAATTACGCCATGTGCGGTAAGGCCTACGAACCTAGATTCATTTACGCCTGGCCATCGGCAAAAATTGCTGTCATGGGAGGTGAGCAGGCGGCAAAAACATTATTACAAATTGAGGTAGCATCACTAAAAGCAAAAGGAAAGGAAATAACAAAGGAAAACGAGGAAACGCTTCTTTTGGAAATGACGAACAGATATACGCAGCAAACCACTCCTTTTTACGCTGCATCACGATTATGGGTAGACGCAATAATCGATCCATTGGAAACCAGGAATATCATTTCAGAAAATCTAAGTGCGGCAAATAACAACGCAGAAATAAGTGCTTTTAAGACTGGTGTTTTCCAGGTGTAAACCGCGTCACGATTTTTTAAATTAGTGTAAAACTATTCCCCGCAAGTCCTGAAAAAAATATTAATTTCACTTCAAGCCATTAATTACCGGGATTAACCAGGAAACACGTACATGAGATTCTTAATTGAAACAAAATTTCTTGCTGCTCTAAGTTCGATTTTACTGATTTTATATTCCTGTAAAGACGCTGGTTATCTTGCAAAAATTCCACCGGTAGTGGATCAATCATTTGTCGAAGAATTCGATACATCTTCCGCCGCAGTGGCGAGGGGGTGGCAATTGATAAATACAAGTCTTCCGAAAGGTAGCGGCGTTTGGAAAAACGGTGGACGCATTCCTCCATTTTTTAACGCTTATTCCAATAAAGGTAATTATGCGGGGTTTATTGGTGCTGATTATCTGTCTACTTCAGCGCAACAGGGAACGATCAGCAACTGGCTGATTTCGCCATCAATAATTATGCAAAATGGTGATAAGATCATTTTTTATACAAGAGCCTGGCAGCTTTTCGATGGAGTGAGTGATACTACGGATTTTGGCAATAGTTTACAAGTGAGAATGAATCCTTCAAATGATAGCGTCGATGTAGGGCAAGGAACTGGTTATGGAAGTTTTTCAAAAGTATTACTCTACATAAATCCAAATCTTATATACAGCAGTATCCTTCATCCTGATGTATTCGCATATCCATCTCAATGGACACGATTCGAAATAACTGTTACAGGACTTGATGTTGCACAAAGATCAAGATTTGGTTTTCGCTATTATGTTACTAACGGTGGATCAAACGGGAATGCCTCAGGTATAGGCATTGATTCGGTGGCCTATAAAAGTGCAGGGCACTAATTAATTGATTGGTAGTTGATGAAAAACAAAAGTATAATATTTAATTGTAGCTTTTTGTGCTGCTAAGTGCCGCAGATCATCTTTCTAATAATACATCTGGCAGGCTCATACTGAAATTCGCTTTAAAAGATATACCTAAAATGAATGAACAACCCGGCATTGTAAAAGTTTATACTGACGGCGCTTCGCGGGGAAACCCCGGCAAAGGCGGCTACGGAGTTGTGTTGCTGTGGGGCAGCCACAAAAAAGAATTGTCGCAGGGTTATCGGCTGACAACTAACAACCGAATGGAACTTATGGCCGTTATTGCGGCACTCGAAGCAATGAAAAAAAACAATTTGAACCTTGTAATTTACTCAGACAGCAGCTATGTTGTAAAAGCGGTTATGGAAGGCTGGCTAAAAAAATGGATCAGGACAAATTTTAAAGGCAATATAAAGAACCGCGACTTATGGGAACGCTACGATGATCTTTCGCAAAATCATACCATCAATTTTAAATGGGTAAAAGGCCACGCAGAAAATATTTACAACAACCGGTGCGACGTACTCGCAACAGAAGCGGCAGATGGCAATCATCTCTTAATTGATGCGGGATATGAAGAAAAAAAATAACGAAAATCCGCAGTTGTTATTTTACTCCTTTACAGGATTCGCAAGAGAATGCAAAGAACGTTGCGCAATAAGAAAATAGCTTCCAAATAACACAGCAGAAAAAATTAAAGTTGCCGCGATGCTCCACGCATAGAAAGGCAACCCATCACCTAGTGTTAAAATAAGCCCGTTAAAAGTTTTGGGCCTTCCCAATCCAGCTAAAGGTGAATTGCTCATCCACACCATAGAATTGGAGAGGAAAAAATAAGCCGTTGGAGCAGCTACTGAAGCAAGAGCAATTTTGCCAATATTGAAATTTTTAATAAAGAACCCGAAGAAAGTCATCAGGCCAAATAAAATATAGTTCGTCAGTTGGCCTTCGTAAAAACCACTTATGTTACCAACTCCATTCCTGTATAAAACTTCGTAGAAGGCATCTGAAATGAACATCGACAAAAGCGGAAGGATAAACGCAAGTTTTTTATCTTTTATAATCGCTCCGCCAAAAATTGCCATAGCCAGTTGCGGCGCAAAACCATAAGGCCTTCCCGGCATGATTCTATATAAAGATGCAATTACAATTAAAAGGAGAAGACTAATGAGAACCTGCCTTGATATTTTCATAACTATTACTGTTTGGGCAAAAGTAAGCAATATTAATTTTTTTACAGGGTGGCTTTATCAACAAAATATTGGCAGAACTCGTTTAATCTTTTGAAAAGTTCAAATTTTTTAAAAGTTATGCCTATGTTTAAATTTTATAAATTGTAACATGGCGCACCACAATTCTACCGGCAAGCTCGGGGAACAAATGGCATCAGAATATTTATCAAAAAATGGATTTGTGATCCTCCACAAAAACTGGAGACACAGCCATTGGGAGGTCGACATAATTGCATCTATGAAAGGCATATTGCATTTTATAGAAGTAAAAACAAGAAGAACAAAAAAATTTGGATATCCTGAAGATGATGTGACGAAAAAGAAAGTTACCAACCTTATTAATGCCTCGGAAGAATTTCTACTTATATATCCCGAATGGAAACGAATTCAATTTGATATTCTTGCTATCAATTTGTCGGGAAATGAGCCTACTGAATTTTTCTTTATTGAAGATGTGCACCTGTAGCTTATTAGTTATGCGTTACGATTTATTAGTTATGAATTGCCCTATGTATTCTTAACTTGTTACGTCTTCACAACCATCATCAGATCTGCAATGACCATCGCTGTTACTGCTTCCAATACAACTGGAACTCTCAGAGCAATACAAAGATCGTGACGGCCTTTTACTGAAAATGGTTCAACCTCGCCGGTTTCTGTATTTAATGTTTGTTGCTCTTTCGGAGTTGAAGAAGTGGGCTTTACGACAATGCGAAATACCAATTCATTGCCATTGGTAATTCCACCTAAAATACCACCTGCATTGTTCGTTGCAGTTGTTCCATCGGCGTTTATGAGCGCATCGTTATGTTGGCTTCCAAACATTTTTGCAGCTGCAAAACCGGCGCCAAATTCTATTCCCTTTACGGCTGGAATAGAGAACACTGCATGACTTAACACAGATTCTGCTGAATCAAAAAAAGGCTCTCCTAATCCAATCGGTAGATTACTTACGCGACACTCCACAATTCCTCCAACAGAATCTTTTTCATCAATTGCTTTTTGCAAGCCTTTTTCAATATCCTTTTCCCCTCCTATCTCAAGAATAGTTGAATGGATGCCAATTTTATTCTCGGGTGAAAGGGACGCTATAACTCTTTTGGCAACAACGCCTGCAGCGACTATGGCTACTGTTAGTCTTCCGCTGAAATGGCCGCCACCCCGGTAATCTTCAAATCCGTTAAATTTTTTATGCGCCACAAAGTCGGCATGGCCGGGCCTTGGTACAGCTTTTTGCTTTTCATAATCACCACTACGCGTGTTACTATTCTTAAATAAAATAGTGAGAGGCGCCCCGGTTGTTTTACCGTCAAAAACGCCGGTTATAAATTCCGGAATGTCATCTTCTTTACGTGGCGTCGTACCTTTTGCCCCGGGCTTACGCCTTTCAATATCTTCTGTAAAATCTCTTGCTGTCATTGTTATCCCGGCAGGACAACCGTCTATATTAACGCCAACGAAACTGCCGTGTGATTCTCCAAAAATGGTCATCCTGAATATTCTTCCAAATGAATTCATGTCTGTGCTTAATATGTCACGAAATTAAATTATTATATGTACGAAGTGCGATGGAATACATAGTTTTCAAGTTAATTGAAGTGTTCGAACATCGTACATCCAACATCGTACACCGTACACATTACATTGCTAGTACCCATATTCCTTCAACTGTATTTCATTATCTCTCCACTTTGGCCGCACTTTTACGAACAGTTCCAAAAAAACTTTATTCCCGATAAATGCCTCTATATCCTTCCTGGCCTGCGTTCCCAATTCTTTAATCATTTTACCACCTTCGCCCAACACAATTCCTTTCTGCGTTTCTCTTTGCAAAATAATATCAGCAGCTATTTTTGTAAGTGTTGTCTTCTCCTTAAACTCCTGCACAAGTACCGTTGCATGATAAGGAATTTCATCCTGGTATAAATAAAATATTTTCTCCCTGATTATTTCGCCAACAAAAAATTTCATTGGGAGATCGCTCAAATTATCATCCTGGTAAAATGGTTCTCCTTCCGGTAACAACAAAATAATTTCGTCCAGTAATTCTTTAACCCCGACTTTCTTAAGCGCCGAAATGGCAACTATCTTTTTGCAGTATTTTTTATCAGAAAAAAAAGCGGTTACTTCCTCAAGCCTTCTTTTATCAGCAACATCAATTTTATTGAGCACTACTAAGGAGGGCACTCTCAATGAAAGAGAAGAAAATATCGTATCGGCTTCTGCTAAGTCATCTCTAATATCAACAATCAGCAGCGCTACATCCGCATCTTCGAGGCTATCCTTAACAGCCTTCATCATCTTCTCGTGTAATTTGTATTTGGGCTCGATGATACCGGGGGTATCCGAAAAAATTATTTGATACTTTGCGTCTGTTAGTATCCCCTTAATACGATGCCTGGTAGTTTGAACTTTCGGTGACACAATTGCAAGCTTCTCTCCCATTAAGGCATTAAGCAGTGTGCTTTTACCAGCATTGGGTTTACCAAAAATATTTACAAAGCCTGATTTCATAAATTACCGCAATTGAGTATCGCAAAGGTCGCGATGAAAACGCAAAGAAAACATAGTTCACCTCACGGATCTTCAACCTTTCGTATGAGACTTACTAATTAATATTCCCTTTAAAATAAAAAATCCCGGCATTCCGGGACTTTGTTGCGAAGGGAGTTCGCCGCGGCGAATCCGCCCTTCGCGGGTATAAGTCCCTATTTTTTATTTGTAATTAAAGATGCAATAAACTCCCTTCCTACCCCACTTTTTAAATACTTTTCTCTTTTTAACGAATCTGATTTATTGATATACTCTTCGGTATGGATAATTACCCAAGGCCGAAAGTTTTTAGTCCAACCTTTTGTCCCCAGTTCATTATGCGATTTAAATCGTTCTTCGAGATCAGATGTCATACCGGTATAGGTTTTATTATGCTTTTCAGAATATAAAATATAAACAGTAAACATCTTAATTGAAAAAACCGCATCATTTTATTGATACGGTCTTGTTGCGAAGGGAGGGTTCGAACCTCCGACCTTCGGGTTATGAGCCCGACGAGCTACCGCTGCTCTACTTCGCGATATATCTTTTAATACTTTTTATTGTTTTAGATGTTTTGTCCAACTCCGCGATCTTATTCTACTTCTCGATTTTGGATTGCAAATGTAAGGTTTATAATTTTTAAACCAAATTTTAATACATTAGCAAATGCAAATCAAACAATATTTACATCAATTTTTAACATCACTTTTTTTTATTGGCGCATTTACGTCCTGCCATCACAAAATAAAAGAGGCAAAGGATTCAGTTTATTCACGTCACCTTCAAAAACATATTGATCTTACCATCCTCAGTACACCGGTTCCCAGGGATAAAAATTCGTTTAACCTTCTCTTGCTAAACGATGGACAAGACATTGGTCAATTGCGGATAAAGGAAATTGTAGATAGTCTCAACAGAAAGAAACTACTGCAGCCGTTATTAATAGTTGCTGTTAATGCTTTCGACAGAATGCAGGAATATGGAGTTGCCGGTTACCCGGATTATCAGAACAACGGGACTGCCGCCGAAAAGTATGCAGCATTTATCGACGACGAATTAATTCCTTTTATAAAAAAGAGAGCAGGTGTAAGAAAATTTAATTCGATAACTATTGCAGGATGTTCTTTGGGTGGCCTTTCCGCATTTGACGTTGCGTGGGACCATGCTGATAAAATTGATAAGGTTGGTGTATTCTCAGGTTCTTTTTGGTACCGCGATAAAGATGCAAACGATGCCACCTATTCCGATGATAAAGATAGGCTCGTCATAAACAAAATAAGATCGTCGAGAAAACGACCGCATTTAAAATATTGGTTTTATGTGGGAGGAAAAGAAGAAACTGCAGACCGTGATAAGGATGGTATTATTGACGTAATCGATGACACTAAAGATTTGATTGACTTAATTAAAAACAAAAATGTTTGCCCACCGGGTGATATCAACTATACTGAAGTTGCCGCAGGCACTCATGACTACAATTCGTGGAGCCATGTGTTGCCGCAATTTTTAATTTGGGTTGATGGAAATTGATTCATTTTTTCTTCCTCTTATATGTAAGATCGTAAGAGACATTCCAGGTTTTACCATCATCCATTGAATATTCCTGGAACTGTCGAACCTGGTCTGGTCCCTGGTTAAAAAACCTGAACCTGATTTTCGTGTTACCCTGTGCGTTAGTTGATGAAGATTCAAATTCCATCACGCTATCTTTATACACGCCATTGATATATTCCGTTACGGCGCCCCCGGAGCCAACCCAAACCTGTTTCCACTTATTGGTCTTTGGATCAACAAAATTCATACTCTTACCGGTGTTAGGATAACCAATTGCCGTCCAGTTTTCAAGAATAAAACAACCCCCCGCTTCCATTTCAATTTTACTGGATCCCACAATTTGATTGCCGCCGGTGGGATACACATCCCAGTCACCGATCCAGAAGTCAAACTCACGGGCATGTGCATTATGTAAACAGGGATATAGTTTATCAGTGGCTTTTAAAACCAGGTTTTTAAATTTTGCATCTTCCCTTATGTTATTGTATTCCTTCGCTGAATCAAGTTCAGGAATGTTCGAGTATCCGTGAACAATAGCACTGTCTAATTGCTCCAGGGCTTTATCTTTTTCCTTATTTGCAGCATACGCTCTCGCAAGTCTCGAACGGATAATTGGTTCACCGGCAGGCGTTGGTTTTTTAGTTAATGAGAGCTCAAAATTTTTAATAGCAAGGTCATACCGTCCCATGTTGAGATAAGAAAAACCAAGCCGGTTTGTTGAAAGAGCCGTTTGAGTTTCTCCTTGAGCAAAAGCATTCTCATAAGCCTTTGCTGCAGCCTGCCAGTCCTGCTTTGTATAGAATGTGTCTGCCGTTGAAATTAAAGGGCCGTTTTGCTGAGCTTCCACCGCGAGACAAACCGGCATTAAAAAAATTAAGATAAAATAAACGCTTTTCATGGAACCATTTTAGTGGTGAACGTAGAAGTAAATCGCAATTTATTATTAAATTATTTGAGCATTATGATAAATGAAATAAGGCCACAAATAATGTAACCTTATTTACCTATCCTTACTACAAATAAAAATTCTTAATAATCATCTTCGGGAAACCTTGTTCTCTCAACCCCTTTCATCTCATAAAAAGTTCCGGGATCATCAGAAAACTCAACTTTCATGTGAATGCTATCGGCTACGTTGCCGGATTTGGAATGACCGGCCTTAGGAAGTATTTTTCCATCAGTTTGATTTACGGTGATATTGTAATATTCATTCTGCGCATTATTTGCGGAGAATGTCAATGTTTTATAATCCACCTGCGATTTAAATTTAACATTCCATCCGTTTCCATAATCATCAATCCAAATGGTTCCATCATTAGCTGCAGTGTTATACGTCGCTATTTTAAAATGCCCTATGCCATAGATATCGTCTCCATTTAAGGTAAGGGTCACCCACCATTCGTTGGCAACTTTTACCGCAGAAGTTGCACCAGCGTCTTTGACCTTCTGACACGAATTCAATGAAAATATTAATACCACTATTGCTAATACTAAAGTTATTTTTTTCATTTTCTTCAATTAAAAATTTTTTGAATTTTATTGTTTCACAAAAGTTCTCAAACCGGTACCATAGATGGGGTTGAAGAATTTCCAGGAATAAGTCACCGGGTTTGCAGTAAAATCATATTTCTCGTTAGACGTGCTTGATTCGCTTCCGTCACTTGCTATTTGATCAGGAACCGTAATCGTATAGCCGCTAGGATTAATTAATACAACAATCAAATTTCGCCCGACAGACGCGCCGCCTGGATTGGCGACCTTGTAAACGCCGGGTGCGATTTTCGTCCAGATGCAGGACTCACCGGTTGCTCCTCTCACGTACGTCCCGGATAAATCGTGAGAAGAGGCACTTGCGTCAGTACTGTACACGACAACCGTTCTTGAAGCACTGGCACTAAATCCATCACTATTGGTTGCTGAATAGGTTATTCTATAAATGCCATCCGTGTTTGTGTCGACGTTACCGGTAGTTGTAACTGGCACTACTGTTCCCCCTGCTTCGGCTTTAACACCCGGTTCTGTATAAGTTCCTCCTTTGGGTATTGGGATTATTAGATCGCCAGCCAGGGTTACAATCGGATAGTAAGTAACCTTTGAAATTCCTACCCTGTCATGCGTGTTAATGATTTTATCTTTACTACACGAAACCAACATCGCAACCGAGGTAATCAATAGAAATAAATATTTATTTTTCATCTTAATTAGTTTTATTTAAAAATTATTTTCCCCACCAAACGGGCGTGGTAATGGGAACCAGTGTTGGTGTATTGGGATTGGTTGATATTTCCGCATCAGGAAATACAAGTCTTTTGGGGAATTGATTCCCTAACACTGAATTCGTTGGAACAACAAACTCGCCTGCATGCCCCGTAACGTAAGACGGATCGTTTGAATACACAGGGCTGGTTCTTGGGAAACCCGTTCTGTTTCTTTCAAACCAGGCTTCTATAAAATGCACACCATAAGCGAAAGATGCCCATTTTTGAACTATAATGGCTTCCAGGTTTTGACTGAATGAACCTGACGGATACTCGTATTCGCCTCCTGAAGCAATAAACGAACTGCCATCTTCGCCTACATCTCTAAATGAGGCAAGAACGCCTGCGTCATATAATGCTTTGGCACCGCTTCCGGCAAAATAGCGCTCTCTTGCTTCAGCCTGCATGAAATAAGATTCTGCAGCCGACAAAAAAACTACAGGGTCAGTTGGGCTCTCTTTAAATACTGTAGCTGATAATGCAGCTTGAGAAGTATTGGTAAAGTCCCCCTGGTCAAGAGGTGTAGGATTGGCGCCGAAAAAGTAATTTATTCTTGGATCGTTATGAGCTTCCAGGTAACTGACAAAAGTTTTACTAGCTACCAGGTTATTTGGAAAATTGAGCTGGCGAACATTCTGTTCGTATAGTGGATTAGAGAGACTTGGATTATCGCTAAACCCGGTAACCACTGCATCCTCTTGCAAAAATTGAGCATTTCTTGCGTAAAGGGCTTCGATGCCCGCCTGTGCTTCGGCAGGTTTTGCATTAACCATACGGAGATAAAGTTTTAGTTCTACCGTGTTTGCAAATGCTTTCCATTTTTCTATGTCGCCTCCAAACAAAAGGTCAATATTCCCCTCGCCTGTTTCTCTTAAATCAATTGCAGTTCTGGCGCTGAAATCTTTACTCAACGCAGAATCAATACCGGCAATTAGAGATTTGTAAATTGAATACCCATCGTCAAATTTGGGAGTGAGGTTTCCCAAGCCCTGCAACGCCTCCGTATAGGGGATCTGATCGTACATATCAACCAATAGCCCGGTTGCGTATGCTTTCACTACATTTCCCATTAGATAAAAGTTCCAGTCCTGCGCTTCGTTAGCTTTGTCGATTACAAATTGTATATTTTTTAAGCCATAAGTAAATAACTGCGTGTATTGCCTGTTATAATCAGTCGTCTTCATGTCAAACTGGTCAACATTTTTGTACTGATTTGATGTGGCGCCCTGGGTTATATATTCTCCCCACAAACCGCCTATTATCGCCAGGTCGCCGCCCTCTTCCGCAGCCACTCCCATTACGGCGATGGGAAAAACTATTTTTGGCGTACCAACTTCCAACCCCGGATTATTGGGGTCGTGATTTATATCCAGCGTCTTCTTACAACCTTCGCCGGTAATTATAAGCAGGGAACTTACAATAGCGGTTGCAATGATTTTTTTATTTTTAAATAATTTCATTTTAATAATAATTAGTTTTTAAAAATTTGCTTTTAAAGCGACACCAAACTGCTTGGAAAGAGGAGCCGTTTCAAATTCGCCCAACTGGCTGCTGAGATCATTGCCCCAATTGGATGCTTCAGGGTCTATATAGAGGTTCGATGCGGGAGTCCACAGTAACAGGTTCCTGGCATAAACCGTAAGGGATAGATTATGCATTTTAATTCTTGAAGCAATTTTTTCATTAAGCACATAGGATAAGGAAACGTCTCTCAGTTTCAGGAATGACCGGTCAAGAATATCGTTGCGAAAAGCAAGTGCAGGGTTGTTTCCTTCAGGGAAAAAATCCTGTATATTATTTTCGGTTATTGGTATTGTATTTTCAACATATATTGGTTTGCCACTGGCGTCCAGGCCACTTTGAATAACTGAGTTAGGATAAATAAATGGGCGGCGATCGTTATAGGTGGTTGGGACTGCACCCCCGGTGAATAACAATTGTTCTGCAGTTTTGCTGTAGAACTTGCCTCCATCACGGTAATCGAGTGAGAAATTGATTTGCCATTCTTTAAACTTTAAAGTATTTGAAAATCCCATAGCAAAATCGTTTTCTGCATTGCCATAATATATCCGGTTAGCTGTAGGCAATGGTTTGCCTGAGGTAGGACTAACAATTACTTTTCCATCGGCAGTCATTTGTGGTCCAAATGCATATATACCGGTAGCCGTCTTACCGGGAACCGCATCGAGTTCCGCACCTCCGTTAATTCCGAATATGGTAACCTTCGTAAGGCCATTTGTCAAATGCTCAACCTTGTTTACATTTTTGGTATAATTGTAATTAAATGACCAGGTTACATTTTTCGTAGACACTGGTTTTATGTCCAAAGAAAGCTCTATACCCTTATTATCAATGAGTCCGATGTTTTCGGTAAGAGCGCTATAACCAGAACCCGGGGAAATCGGCACATTCAGAATCTGGCCATCTGCAGATTTATCATAAAGCGATACGTCTAACCCGATCCTGTTATTGAAAAATCTAATATCCATGCCTACTTCGGTTTCTGTTGTAATGACACCTTTGAGATTTGAATTGGCGAGAGTATTTTGAATTCTGAAAGAACTCACGCCATTAAATGGAAATGCGACATTTCCAAATGGCAGCGGAACTGAACCCGCAACTAAAACCGGGTAAACTGAATAGACAGGAGCGGTGGTACCCGTCTTGCCATATCCTGCTCTAAATTTCAAATAGGAAATTGGAGAACTTTTTAAGTTAAAGCTATTTGAGGCTATCCACGCTAAATCACCACCGGGGTAAAAGAAGTGATTGCTGTTTATTGGCAATGTAGAAGACCAGTCATTACGGGCATTAAGCGTTAAGTAAAGCTGGCTTTTGTATCCCAGGGTCGCCTGGCTATATACACCTATCAGCCTTGTCCTGCTGGTTGCGCTGGCAGTTGTTGGTTGTTTGGTTGAGTTGGAAAGATTATAAAAGCCCGGAATCAATAAATTAGTAATTGCTGCAAATCCATTTTTTGTATCCGCCTGGTTATAATTTACACCCGCAAGTACATCCAGGTTAAAATTATTGCCGATGTCCTTATTGTATTTCAAAATAAAATCGCCATTAATACTTCCTACATAACTATTGCTCTCAATTACAGAACCAACATCAGCTGTTCTGGGTGCTCCTTCTGTATTTCCTCCTGCATCCCAACTTCCCGGATCCGGAGCATTTTTTGCGTTATAGGCATGTCCTTTCGAATTTTCAACGTCGCCGCCTACACGAAGTTGAGCCGCCAGTGACGAAGTGATTTGATAACTCATATCAAGATTTGCAAAGAACCTGTCTGCAGAAAGACTGTTGCTGTTATTATGTAAACCGTAGTAAGGGTTCTCGGCATAAGGGGTGAAGTAACTATTTACATCGAAGAATTTATTAGTGTAATCCCTGAAATCATGAATTGGTATGTCTACTGGTATTTGTAAAATATCCTGGAATATGGTTGATCCCGCAGTGCTTCCCTGCCCGGTTGCCGGTTGGTTAACCTTCCGGTTTACATAATTAAAAGAAGTATTTATTGAAAAATTCTTAAACTTATTATTAGTTCTGAGCGATAAATTATTGCGGCCAAGGTAATCAGACTTGGTTGGGATAACACCATCACTTTCTATGTTACCATAAGAGAAATAAAATGTTGATCTGTCATTTCCCCCGGAAACAGCTATTGTATTGTTCAATTCGAGCCCTGTAGTGTAAAACTTGCGGATGTTATCCTCAATAAATGAAAAGGGTTTTATGAGTTGCGAATTGTCTACAATAGACCCCCATGGCCGGACAACTCCGTCCAGCCTTGGACCCCAGCTGCCATTTTCACCTAATACAAAGGTCGCATTCCATCCCTGCCCGAAAGTTTTTTCCAAAGTAGGAAGCTTGCCAACCCTGCTAAAATTGGCAGAACCGGCGTAATCAATACTTATTTTACCAGCCTTACCTCTTTTAGTGGTTATCATGATGGCGCCGTTTCTTGCCGCAGAGCCATACAATGAAGAAGCAGCTGTTCCTTTTAAAACAGTTATGCTTTCAATATCGTTAGGGTTAATATCGTTAGCGCCATTACCAAAATCATTCTGCCCTGTTAAACCAACTGTTCCAACGTTGTTGGCTCCCGCCAATACATTAGACCCGGAATTTAATCGTGCGTCCAACAGCGGAACACCATCTATAACATAAAGGGGCTGGTTGCCACCTTCTGTTAATACTCCATATCCTCTCATAATTATTTTGGTAGATGATCCTGGTCCGCCGGTATTAGATATTTCGGCGCCAGGTACCTTACCTGCCAGCCCATCAAACGCATTTACATTTGCTGTGCGATTGATAGCTTCACTGGTAAAAGTGGTAGTGGCATAACCTAGTTTAGCTTTTTTGCTTGTTTGCCCCAAGGCTGTTACAACAACCTCTTCCATTACACCAGTGGCCGGTTTCAAGGTTATTTCCACTTTACTTTGATTACCCACCTTAACTTCGCTCTTACCGTAGTTGGCCGCCGTGATTACCAGCACATCACTGGGTTTTGCTTGTATGGAGAAAACTCCTTCCCCATTAGCAGGCAAGCCCTTAGGCGTACCTTTGATAATAACCGAAGCTCCGCTAACCGGGCTGCCTTTGTCATCAACCACTTTGCCGGTAACTACATGGCTTTGCGCAGATGCCAGTACTCCGCCAAGCATCAGCGTTATAAAAAAGATTAGAAATTTTTTCATTGATATTTTTTAAGTTTTGATAAATGAAGTAACCAGAAGGCAACAATATTTGTTAATATGTGTCAAAACTTAAAAGCTTAATTACCGAAGCATGAAATTTTTATAATGAGACATGTAGATTTATTTCTGAAAAAAAAATATTGTTTGCATTTGTTAAAATGCAACTAACGTAACAAATACTGTTTGGGATTAAAGGATGTGACTAAAACTGGAAATGCAAAATGCGAAACACCATATTGATGGGATGAAATTTCTTTGATGCACAAGTTTAAGATTATAACCTCAAAGGTTAAACGTAGTTAAGAAAGAATTGCCAGGATATGAATAACGTCATACACGTTTAATTCGGCCGCCTTTTCGGATTACAAAGAGACAGAGTCATCGTTTAATAGTAACAACAGCTGCATACTCATACTAACTAATTTCGCGGAATTTCCTTATGGAACATCTTACGCATCATGCATCCATTTCCTGAATGCCGGCGCGGTTTCCTGGCTTATAACAATGGAATGATTTATTTCAGGTATAGTAATATCGATAAGCAATTTTACCTTCTCGAACGCTTTAAAACTTTTCACATAATTGATATTAACAATGTACTGGCGGTTAACCCGGAAGAAAGTCGTATCGTCGAGTTCTTCTTCCAGCTCGCTTAATGTTTTATCGGAAATATATTTCTTAGAAAAATTATCAATTACATATACCAGCTTGTTCTGCGTATATATCAAAGCGACATCTTCAAGCCGCAGGGCAATATTTTCCAGTCCTTTTTTTACAAGTAACCTGGTCTTCCTGTGCTGGTTAATAAATTTCAACAGGTTCTCAACAGGTACTATTGCGCTGGTATTGGAAAAATGTTCCTGAAGCTTATTGTATTTCAGCAGAGCCTTTTCAAGATCACAGGTATCAACCGGTTTTAGCAGGTAGTCGATACCGTTATTCTCAAAGGCCATCATCATATAATCATCGTAGCCTGTAATAAAAATTACAGGCGAGTGAACACCGGTTTGCCTGAATATGTCGAAAGATAACCCATCTGCTAACTGAACATCGCTGAATATAATATCGGCTTCATTATGTGCTGAAATATATTCAATACTTTCTTTCACAGAATTCAGCCTCGCCTGTATATTTACGGGTGTTGATACCTCCGACAATTTTTTTACCAGCACTTCCATGGCTGGTCTTTCGTCTTCAATGATAATGGCGTTAAGCATGGCTATAGGTTTGTTTTGATTAATGGGAGTTTTACTGTGAACTCATTATCGTTTGTTTCTACCACAATATCTTTATGGCACACTAACCGGTAACGGGAACTTAAATTCCGCAATCCTATACCGGTTGAATTAACCGGGTACGACTTCGGCTTTTTATTGTTCTTTACATATATATACTCTCCGTTCAGGGCAACATTTATATACAAGGGATCTGCATCGCTAAACTCGTTATGCTTAACAGCATTTTCCACAAGAACCTGTAAAGCATAAGGCAAAATCATTAAAGTGCCTTCATGATAGTTACTCAGGTCAGTTGATAAATGAAGCTTATTGTCGTGCCGAACCTGCAACACAAAAAAATAGTTCTCAATAAATTCAAGTTCACTCTGCAGTGTTATTAATTCCCGGTCTTTATTAATTAAAAAATATTTATAAACCGACGCGAGTTTACTGTTAAACTGGTGTGCCGTGTCAGGGTCGTTTAAAATAAGCCAGGATAATGTATTAAGCGAATTAAAAATAAAATGCGGTTCAATCTCATTCTTTAACACAGACATTTCAGCTTTTGACCGCTCCCAATCGAGCTGATTCACAATTTTTGTATACAGCACCCGCTGGCTACTGAGGAACAAAATTTCGTACAAGAGGGTAAATAATAAAACCGCCAGGGATGAAAAAGCTACGCACCGGGTTATGGGCGCCCAGTCAAAAGTTTCGCTTGAAATTTTATACCATGCAATGGAAAAAACGCCTGATATAGCTGCTCCGAACAAACCTCCTATTAAAGAAATTGAAAATACTTTAATCATAGGGTTGCGAAAAGTTTTGAAGATAACCCGGCTTTTGCGATGGATCCAACTGGCGCCTGACCAAATACAAAATGAGAGCAGGATAAAATACAAATTTATGGCGATCAATTCCAGTGGTGAGTAATGACTGTATGTAATAACCCCCGAAAAAAAAGGAATCATTATCCCAAGGAGCGGAATAAAAAACAATCGCAAATATTTATCCTTGATCATAGCAGCCTGGGTTAAGATTTAATTGAAAACATGAATTTCGCCGCATCAACCATGAATTTTGGCACACCAAATTCTACTATCAAAACTATCTGCATATAATGTTATGGAATAGCAAATTTGTTTTCATGGTAAATTTCAATTATAAGTGGTTACTGATTTAAAGTTGTAAGGCATATAATAGAAATACATATAGTTGATAGTAAAAGATAGCATTGTGCCGCATCATAGAAAATATTTCCTACAATTTTTGTAGGATATTATTTTTGTTCATGTCACATTTTTACATCGGCAACAGGTGATAAAAATATTTGCAGCGATACCGATGAAATATTTTTTGAAAGTTTTCAGGATTAGTTTTAAAGTAGATTCAAAAATGGAGGATACTTATGATTCAACTTTAGAAAGAATTCAAATATCAAAGAGGCGCCTAAACTTATAAGGCAACCAGATTGAAGCATAATCGATATTGTTGAAGAATTATGAATTAAGGACGCATTTTATATAGTAAAGTATTCATAGATTACTGCGAAGAGGAAAAATCCGGCTAAGTCGAAATTCCTGCAGTAATTAATTATTTTTCCGGCCTATTGAACTTGCGCCGCTCGTTGCGATATCTTTCCTTTCAGGATCTCCTTCGTAGTACAAAGTACTTGCGCCACTCGCGCTCGCCGCAATTGAACCGGTTATTTTTAGCCTCACATCGGAAGCGCCGGAAAGTTTAGCCGTGCAATTTTCTACCTGTAAATCATAATTCTTCATGTCGCTGGCGCCGCTTGCATCCAGTTTCACATTTTCCGCAGATCCGTTTAAAGCTACGGTGGAAGCACCGCTTAAGTCCAGGCTAAGATTAACTATTTTAACCGCACCTTTAATATCGCTTGCTCCTGAAAGCTTCACCCGTATACTGTTTGAAGTAAGCGTTCCGTTTATGATGAAGTCACAGGCACCCGAACCTTCAATTCTTTCAAGGGTCTTATACGATAAGTACACTCTTAACTTTTTATTGTCGCTATTTTTTCCCCAGTGATCACTGTCGTACCAAATATCCAATACGCCATTTTTCACTTCCGTCCTGATATTATCGCGGTACTTGTCCTCGCTGGCACTTACTGCCAATGAATAATCATCTCCCTGCGATAAATAAACATCGATACCACCAGAAACTTTCAGGCCGGAAAAAGCGGTAATGTTTCTTACCTGGGCATTCGCATCATTGATTATGGTTTGCTGCGAAAAAGCGGCGGAAGAAAATAGAATAAACAGGAATAGATAAAAATATTTCATACTAACCTTTTTAACTGTAACGGTTTCGAAAAATAAAAGTTACAATATTTTTGAAATTAAACTGGGAAGTAGATTACTTTTGCATTCTAAAATCAATTTTGTTACCGGGGTGCTTCCGATTACAGTCGGAATGCTGAGATAAGACCCGCAGACCTGATCAGGATAATGCCTGCGAAGGGAGGTTGAACAATTTTTTCTATCTCTCTTTCATGTTTTGTTCTGGTCGCTTTAAAGAATAGTAAACATGAAAAAAATAATCTTTACCTGTACCGCATTAAGCTTCTATTTTACCGGGCTAACACAAGACACTTCACGTCATAAGCTAAGTGACACCCTAATGCTTGAAAACATTGAAGTAACTTCTATAAGAGCCGCTGACAAAGCACCATTTACAAAAACTAATATCACGAAAGCGGAAATTGAAAAGAATAATCTTGGACAGGACCTTCCTTTTGTTTTAGGGCAACTTCCATCGGTGGTAGTGAATTCAGACGCAGGTAACGGTATAGGGTATACGGGAATAAGTATTCGTGGCTCGGATGCATCAAGAGTAAATGTTACTTTGAATGGCATCCCTTATAACGATGCGGAAAGCCAGGGAACATATTTTGTTGACTTGCCGGATATTTCTTCTTCACTAAATTCCATCCAGGTACAACGGGGCGTTGGCACTTCATCCAATGGAGCAGGTGCTTTTGGAGCCACTATCAATCTTTCTACCAACGAGGTAAACAAGGAAAGGTATATTGAATTAAATAATACCTATGGTTCTTTTAATACCTGGAAAAACACATTAAAAGTTGGTACAGGGTTACTGGCGAAACATTTTACGGTAGATGCCCGAATATCCAGGATAAGTAGTGATGGTTATATAGATCGTGCTACCTCGAAACTCAAATCATTTTTTGTAAGCGCTGCTTATATCAGCAAGAGCAGTTCATTACGGTTTAATATTTTGAGCGGAAAAGAAAAAACCTACCAGGCCTGGTACGGCGTTCCGGAAAGTTATTTAGATAGCGACCGCACTTATAACCCGGCGGGAACCGAAAAACCAGGTGCACCGTACAGCAATGAAACGGACAATTATACACAGACCCATTACCAGCTTTTTTACGACAAGAAGATTAATGACCATGTAAGTTTTAATACCGCTATATTTCTTACACGCGGCAAAGGTTACTACGAAGAATACAGGGCCGGTCAACTTTACAGCGACTATGGACTACCTGATTACATTAATGGAGCCGACACACTTACCTCCACCGATTTAATAAGAAGGTTGTGGCTTGACAATTATTTTTACGGTGGAATTTTTTCTCTGCAATATCACCATAATAAAACACACCTTACATTCGGTGGCGGCTGGGATGAATATGATGGTAAACATTATGACATTGTAACATGGGCAACGCAGGGCTTTCCTAACAACTACGTATACTCGAATGTACCCGCTAACAAACGTGACTTTAATTTATATGGAAAGCTATTGCAGAATCTTGGCTCCGGCTTTTCAGGCTTTGTTGATTTGCAGGGACGATTTGTGAATTATGACATTAAAGGTTTTGAGGACAATCCTGGTTTGCGAATTAACAAGAGCTACACTTTTTTTAATCCTAAGGTTGGGATTTCTTTCAACAGAAATAATTTCCAGGCTTATGCCTCTTATTCTATTGGAGCAAAAGAGCCGAACCGTGATGATTTTGAAGCTGCGGCAAACGAATTACCAAAGCCTGAAATATTGTACGATGCGGAATTGGGCGTCGAAAGAAGAAACACGGCTTTTACTTATGGCGCTACATTATATTATATGAATTACCATAACCAGTTGGTTTCAACTGGAAAAATAAATGATGTTGGGGCTTATACAAGAACTAATGCTGCCAAGAGTTACCGGCTTGGTATTGAATTACAGGCAGGTGAAAAATTTACCAAATGGCTCAATGTTTCAGGAAATATTTCTTTCAGCAGAAATAAAATAAAAAACTTTACCGAGTATGTTGATGACTATGATAATGGAGGACAAATAATTTATCAATATCACAACACCAACATTTCGTTTTCACCGGATGAAGTCGCGGGTGCTACAATAAATATTATTCCAATATTAAATAGTGAAATAAGTCTCCAATCGAAATATGTGGGGCGGCAATTCCTGGATAATACTTCTCATATAAGCAGAAGTATTGATCCTTACTATGTACAAAACGTAAGATTATCGTACCGGTTAAGTACCAAAAGAACTTTCAAAACGATAGATTTTATTTTTAAAATTAATAACATCTTCAATAAAAAATATGAATCTAACGGTTACACCTATAACTATTTTTACGGTAACGAATTGACTGTTGAAAATTATTATTTCCCAATGGCGGGTACTAACTTTTTAGCCGGGGTGAATTTTAAACTGTAAATATTCAATGGTTGATGCTAAGTCGACCCCAACCGATATACTAATTTTTACATCTAATTTATTGAATTAGATAAAGCAATGCCGTGATTGGGCGACAATTGTTTTACTTATATCAAAAAATATAAATCAAATAATTCCTTTTCAAGAACTACTGGATCTACTTTTTTCATCCATTAAACGCTGTATTTCATGGTTCAGTAATCTGAATTTTTTTTGGAGGCTAATGTCTAATACATTGCAAATGAAATTTTCTCATGTGCTTTTTAGTTTTAGCACATTCCGAGCGGGCAGTCTTGTCCGCTTTTATTTTTTTATGAAACGAATTATATCTAATTACACGAATTACGTGTTATACCTGAATATGCAAATATTATTTTTAAAGGAATTTGTAATTCGATTTTCGTAATTCGTGTTACCGCTATTTAAATTTTTGCTGCCAGGCAAGCATGCCACCGGTAAGGTTTTTAGTGTTTGTAAATCCCGATTGATCCAGCATCATAGCCGCTATGCCGCTCCTGTTGCCGCTGCGGCAATATAAAATCACTTCCTCATCACGCAGGTCTTCAATGGCGTCTAATTGAAGCGACTGAATTTTTCCTAATGGAAGTAGTGTACCGCCAATATTAAATTCGGCATTTTCGTAGGGTTCTCTTACATCTACCAGGTTAAGTTTTTCCCCTTTATCAAGTCGTTGTTTAACTTCTTCAGGCGTTATATTTTGCATATCGATAGTTATTATTTTTTTATGCTGTCTGCAGGTTGTGTTTCAATTGCCGAGCTATCCGGTTGCGGTGCACTCGCTGAAATCCATACGTCCATTATCTGACCCGGCTGTATTACATTTAGCTGGCCTTCATCATTTCTTGCCTGTGGATTTTGCTTATAAATAAATGCCTTCAGCGTATCAGTAATTGGACCCGTCGGGATAATGGCCGCCAGTGTAATACCTTGCGCTTCCAACACTGATTTTGCTTCGCCAAGTGTAATTCCATATAACTCCGGAACAGGAATTTCCTGCTGCTCGACACCGCCTCCTATGACAAGACTAACGGCCGAGCCCCAACGAAGTTTTGTTCCAGGTAATATTTTTGAACCATTATAATTTTGCTCAAGAATGGTACCTTTCATAAAATAAGGACGGTAAGTAGTGTCACCTAATTTTAAATGATTCTTGGTGAGTCTTTCCAACGCAAATCGAAAACTAAGGCCTTCTATTTTTGGCATTTCAACCATTGGCAAAACTACAGGATTAACATTGAGATACACTGTCCTGTTGACTTTTACTGTAGCCCCGGCATCCGGTAATTGCTTTTTTACAGTATTGAGAGGAAGCGTATCGTTATAGACGGAATCAGTAATTGTTACATCAAAACCCTGGTCTTCCAGGTACTTCACGGCTTCATCAGTTTTTTTGCCCGTTACCGAAGGAACTTTAAGATAACTGCCATGGTTAGTGAACCAGCTAAGCGATTGAAGGAATAAAAATCCTAACAGGAAAATTAATAAAACAGCTGCGAGAAGGTTTACCCAGAAAGGTTGTTTGGAAATAAATTTAAACACAATAAAAGGTATAGGTTAAAAGATTTTGGACATGCAATATAATGAGATTTAATTATGCAGGCATTCTTCTATTAATGCAGTATAAAATTCCTTCAAGGTCCAACCAAGTATTTTTAATTGTTGCGGAACAATACTGGCTTCACTTTGGCCGGGAACTGTATTAATCTCAAGCATATAAAGCTTGTCTTCTTTTTCGTTATAAATAAAATCAATTCGTATAATTCCTTTGCAATTAAATACACGATATGCTTTCACTGCATTTTCCCTTACCAGGTCAGCAACATGATCATCTACAACTGCTGGCGTTACTTCATTGCTTGCACCATGATATTTTGCCTCAAAGTCAAAAAAATCATTCTTTGAGATTATCTCTGTGATGGGCAATGCTATAATTTCTCCCTTTGCCTTAAAAACACCAATCGTTAATTCTCTTCCTTCAATAAATTCTTCAACCAATACCTGGTCATCTTCATTAAAGGCTTTTTCAATAGCTTTCCCTAATTCTTCTGAAGGAGCATTCACTTTAGACATTCCTATGCTTGACCCGCCATTATTGGGTTTTACAAAAACGGGGAACCTAAGATTCTTTACCAACTCATCGGGGCTTTTATAATCATCCTTAAACAGCAATACCGAATTTGATACGCTTATTCCACTGGCACCGGCTACAGCTACCGTATATCTTTTATTAAAAGTAAGTGCTGAAGTAGCACAATCGCATGAAGTGTATGGGATTTTTAATAAATCAAAATATCCCTGCAGTTTTCCGTCCTCGCCAGGTGTCCCGTGTATACCAATTAAAACCGCATCAAAAGTTATCGTTTCATCTTCATCAATTAATATGGAGAAATCATTTTTATCCACCGCAACTTTATCGCCATTCTCCAATTCATAAAACCATCCGTCAACAGTAATATCAATTTTGTATAAGTTATATCTTTCTTTGTCAATATTATTTTCAAAAGTTACAGCAGACTTATAAGAGATTTCTGCCTCGCCGGAAAATCCACCAGTTACAAATGCAATCTTTGGTTTCATTTTATTTGATGATATTTATTTATAAACTGCTTTTAAACTAGTCATTTAGCTAAAAGTCATTGAAATACTACTGCCTATTGATCATTGACTATTGACTATTGCTCCTACGCCAATTCCTTCGTTGCCACTATCCAAAACAAACTTCCACTTACCATCTTTTTGCTTTTTCCAAACACTCACGTAGGTACCTCTTAATACAGTATCCTTCAATGCTAATTTATATATCCCATACGTATAACCAAGATCGTCAGATGCAGCTATTCCCGCACCGGCGGGGCTCCATGTAAGTGTATACGACGAATCGTTTACCTGGCTCAAAAAATCAATTGCATTAGCGCCAATTATAGGAGGATGACCTCCCCGCAGCAAGATACCTTCATTGTCAATATATTCGATAAAAGCTCTTTTCATTCCCTCCTTTTTGCTGAGGTTTGAAAATGCTTCATCTGCCTGAATAATTTCCTGGGTTGATCTCACTTTCGGCAGGTTATTTTTTTGGTGGCAAGAAGTTAATAATAACAATAACAATCCCGTGGCAGGTGAAATAATTTGTAATTTTTTCAAAAGTTTTCGGCATTAGTATTTTAGAAAAAGGCGAAAGCATTTTTCAACACCCTCGCCAAAACAGGAAATATCACCTGCCTTATAAGGCCAGTGGCCTTGAATATTTTATACGTGCAATTTTTCTTTTTTTGCAAGAAGTACTTCAACCGTTTCCTGGTACATTTCGTCAGGCACACAGCAGTCAACAGGGCACACAGCCGCACATTGAGGCTCTTCGTGAAACCCCTGGCACTCGGTACATTTATTAGGTACGATGTAATAAATATCGTTTGAAATTGGTGGATTACGCTGGTCGGCGTCCATTACAGAACCATCAAGCAGTGTTACGTCGCCTTTCACAGTTGTTCCATCTGCCAAAGCCCATTCCACGCCCCCTTCATATATCGCATTGTTTGGACATTCGGGTTCGCATGCCCCGCAGTTAATACATTCTTCGGTGATTTTAATTGCCATTTTTTTTTATTTAATCATTCACAACATACAAACCAATTATATACGAGTTTTGCATGCTTTAATTTTTCTTACAAATATAATAGATATACCAGATAATCTTTTATCAAAATGAATTTAGTTGAAAGAATTAATTTACTCGAAAAGTTAAGAAATTACCTTGTTGATAGCAGTGCGGAATTGAATGCTATTAAGCAAAAGGCATACGAGAAGAACAAGTGGTTTACTGAAGAATTCGTAAACCTGTCACTACAAAATATTTCAGATGAATTTCTTAACCGATCCAAATTAGAAAAGTGGATAAATCACTACCATCTCGATGATAATATCAAATCTCAAAATGTTGGGATTGTGATGGCGGGTAATATTCCGCTGGTCGGCTTTCACGATTTCTTATGTGTCTTTATTTCAGGACATAACCAAAGTATTAAACTTTCGGAGAAAGACAATGTACTGATGAAGCATGTAATTGAAAAACTCGTTGAATGGGATAAGAGCGTTGCCGGTATGGTGCAGGTTAGCGATCTTCTTAAAAATTGTGACGCATATATTGCAACCGGAAGTAATAATTCTTCGAGGTATTTTAAATATTATTTTGGAAAATATCCATCCATCATACGGGGCAATAAAACTTCAGTTGCCATATTATCCGGAAATGAATCTGCAACAGAATTAAGTTTGCTTGCTGACGACGTTCATACATACTTCGGATTAGGATGCAGAAACGTTACCAAATTATATGTCCCCAAAGGATACGATTTTGTTCCTGTATTAAATGCCTTCAGGAAATACAATTATTTTGAAGACCATACCAAATACAAAAACAATTACGATTATAATCTTGCTCTTATTATCATGAATAACAAAAAATACATGACCAACGAAAGCATTATCCTATTAGAAGAAGATAACATTTTCTCACCCGTAAGCCAGCTCCACTATACTTTTTACGGGGGCAAAAACGTTATTCCCGATGATTTAATTAATAATGAGAAACTACAATGTATAGTTGGGAACGAATTTATCGCCTTTGGTGAATCACAAAAACCACAGTTATTTGATTATGCAGATGGAATAGACGTAATGGAATTTTTACTGGCTCTTTAAGATGCTGCAATAATTACAGTTACCAAAAAGGCTGACATTTAAAACTTGTCAATATTACTTATTTAAAATGCTTAAATTTATATCTACGAAACCCTTACTAATTGTTTGTTAAAGCTAAATAAACGGTAGGATAAGATTTAAACACTTATTCTAATTTTAAGTACTTCAAGAATTTTTGGGGCACAGGATTTGAGGATTTCATTTTTAAGCGACGAATTTAAAAAATTAAAAATTTCCATAAATGAAAACGAAGAACATTTTACTTACGGTGCTCATAAGTGCACTAACCACCATGTCTGTTATTTTTGGATACAACAAGTATCAGCATAATAACAACAATCCAAATTTCCAGGCAGTTAACATTCCATCTAATTATAAGTATGCAGGTTTTTTTGATGACAAAGGGAACCCTTCACCAGGTCCGGCAGATTTTACTGAGGCTGCAAGCGCAGCAATCCCTACTGTTGTTCATATAAAGACAAAAACAAATCCACGGCAAGTGAGCAATAATCTTCCCAATCAAAAAAATCCATTTTCGGATTTGTTTGGAAACGATGATTTATTTAACCAATTTTTTGGAAACGGACGGCAACAGCGCATGTACCCCGAACAAGGTTCTGGCTCTGGCGTAATTATTAGCGACGACGGATATATCGTTACCAACAATCACGTTGTCGCAGGTGCTGATGAAGTAACAGTAACATTAAGCGACAGAAAGACTTACACTGCGAAAGTTATCGGGTCCGATCCGTCTTACGATCTAGCCGTTGTAAAAATTAACGCCAATAACCTGCCCTTTATGCTGTATGGCAACTCCGCTGATGTTAAAATTGGGCAATGGGTGCTGGCTCTTGGTTACCCGTTAAATCTTGATGCCACGGTCACCGCCGGCATTATAAGTGCAAAATCAAGGCATTTAGGATTGAATCACGATAGAAACGGAGGCCAGTCTATGGCAGTGGAATCATTTCTTCAAACAGATGCAGCAGTAAATCCGGGTAATAGCGGAGGTGCATTAATAAATACCAACGGGCAATTAATTGGAATCAATTCTGCAATTGCTTCCCCTACCGGTTATTACAATGGGTACTCTTACGCAATACCTGTTGATATCGTTAAAAAAGTGGTGAATGACCTGGTGAAATATGGCAGTGTGCAGAGGGGATTTTTAGGGGCTATGTATATTGATGCTGGCATACTTTCTGACCAGGACAAGAAAAAGGAAAACATTCCATCAAACGTTGACGGGATTTATATTACCGATCTTACTAAAGATGGAGCTGCAATACAGGCAGGAATTCAAAAGGGTGATGTGATAAAAAAGATTAATGACTATTCAATAAACTCAGGCTCAGAATTACAAGAACAACTTAGTAAGTACAAACCAGGAGACAAAGTGAGCGTAACGATCAACAGAAATGGAACCGATCACACTTACGACGTAACTTTAAAAAACAATGCAGGGAATTATGCAATTGTAAAGCCGGCCGGAATGATCGATAAGTTAGGGGCAGAACTTCAAACGCTTGATCCCAAAAAAGCAAAAGAATACGGAATTGACGGAGGTGTGGTAGTAAGAAAAATTAATGAAGGTGCTATTAACGATCAGACGAGGATGAGGGATGGCTTTATTATTACAAAGGCAAATGGAAAAGATGTTAAGTCAGTGGACGATTTAAAAAATATAATCGGAACTGATAAACAGGTGACCATCACCGGAATTTATCCAGGCTATAGCGAGCCCTTCGAATATCCTTTGGTGTTAGATGACTCTGCAGAATAAAATTTAAATTGAAAAAAAATGGAAACCCCGGAACAGATGCCGGGGTTTTTACTTTTTAAACCGTTTCCGAAAGCATCGGCAATTTTTCAAAAACAAGATAATCCCATGGTTTTAAAAATACATGATCGTCGAAATCGAAATTGATATCTCTTCCTCCAAACACATTCCTGAACAGTCCATGCATTCCATTAACCTGGAAGTTCATTTCACCTCCGGAGAAATTTAGCACTACCAGCACCTCGTCGTCACCGTTAGCTCTTGCATAAGAAAATACCTGGTGGTCGTCAGGGTGAGAAACGATCTTTGTTAAAACATTTAAATCGCCCGCCCTAAGGCACTTGCTGTACGCATGCAGCGTAAGCAATGTCTTATAAAAATCATGTAATTCAAATTTGCCATTCCATTCTATTGGATCTTTTTCAAAAAATTTCAATCGCTTTCTGTTTGGCATTTCCTGCCCGCTATAAATCATTGGAATGCCATTCCAGGTACATGAAAAAACCGCCAGGAGCATTGCTGCATCTCCATACTTTTCAAATTCGGTACCATTCCAGCTATTTTCATCATGGTTACTGGTAAAATAAGTCCTGAAAGCATCATAAGGAAATTCCGTCACCGTTTTATATAACACAGTAATAAGCGCATGCAGGTCCATTCTTCCCTGGTAAAATTCCTGGGAAGCATGCATCCATCTCCATGTATAGGTGGCATCAAAGACTTTATGGTATAAAGGTTCTTCACATTCGGCCAGCCAAAATAATCCCACTTTACACTTTGCCAATTTCTTTTTCGCCTGCACCCAAAAGTTAAGGGGAACCAGGTGCGCCATGTCGCATCGATAACCATCAATATCGCATTCTGTAATCCAGAATTTCATTTCTTCAATCATTTTATCATGAAGCTGCAGATTATCATAATTCAACTCCGCGACATCACTCCATCCATGTGGATGATTTAGTTCGTTGTTAACATCATAGCGATAAAATTCGGGGAATATTTTTGTCCAGGGATGATCATTACCTGTGTGATTAGCAACCCAGTCAATTATCACTTTAAATCCAAGGGCATGGGCTTCGTTAACAAGGCTTTTAAAATCATCCATCGTGCCGAATTCTGGATTGGTAGCTATATAATTTTTTACGGCGTAATAACTGCCAAGAGTTCCCAATCTGCCCAGTTCACTAATAGGCGTTATGGGCATAAACCACAATATCTTAATGCCCATATCTTTGAGGCGGGGTAAATGTTTTGCAAACGCTTCAAAAGTTCCTTCCAGGGTGTATTGCCTGAGGTTTACTTCATAGATACTGGCAGAGTAGCTCCAATCGGGATGTTCAAATGGTTTTTGTTTGTTCGGCATAGATTATGATTCATTATATAAATTAAAAGTAATCAATTAATATTTTATTAGCTTGTACGATGCTTTGCTGGTTGTAACTTTGACTCTTAAGCTCATGAAAAAATTCAACGTACCATTAGTTTACCGCAGCCCTTTAATAAGTGCTATTAAAAATAAACGGAAACAAAACGATAAGTATAAGAAAGATTTTACACCAAGCCTCCTGGATTTTGGCCAGGTTCAAATTTACCTTGCACGTCATTTTGGGTTTTGCTATGGCGTGGAAAATGCCATTGAAATTTCATTTAAAACGATAGAAGAAAATCCCGGCAAAAGAATTTATTTGCTGAGTGAAATGATTCACAATCCCCTGGTTAATGAAGACCTTAAAAATAGAGGCGTGCAATTCTTAATGGATACAAAGGGCAATGTGCTCGTGCCTTTCAGTGATCTATCTCCGGACGACATTGTTATTGTCCCTGCATTTGGAACAACGCTTCAAATTGAAAAAGAGCTAAAACAAATTGGTATTGAAATTGAAAAATATAATACTACCTGTCCTTTTGTTGAAAAAGTTTGGAACCGTGCAGAAGCGATCGCAAAAAATCAATATTCGATTGTAGTGCACGGTAAACCGCGGCACGAGGAAACCAGGGCTACATTTAGCCATAGTGCTGCCAACTCGCCCACCGTTGTTGTTACCGATATGAAGGAAACCATTGAACTCGCTAAGTATATAAATGAAGAAAAACCTTACCAGGATTTTTACAAGGAATTTGAAGGCAGGTTCTCTGATGGATTTAATATTGAAAAAGATTTGCAAAGAATTGGAGTGGTAAATCAAACAACAATGTTAGCAAGCGATACACAGGCAATTGCCGATTACCTGAAAAACATTATGATAAAAAAATATGGTCTTACGGAAGAAAGTATTGGTGAAAGATTCGCGGACACTCGTGATACACTTTGCTATGCAACTTACGAAAATCAAAGCGCTGTGTATGGACTTTTAGAGACTGATGCAGATCTTGCCATTGTAGTTGGCGGTTATAACAGTTCCAATACTTCTCACCTTGTTGAGTTATGTGAAGAAAAGTTTCCAACTTACTTTATCCGTTCCGAAGAAGATATTATTTCATCCAAAGAAATATCTCATTTTAATCTTCATAAAAACGAAGCAGTTATTACCATATCGTTCCTGCCGGAAAAAAAACCAGTAAAAATATTATTGACCAGCGGGGCAAGTTGCCCGGATGCGGTTGTAGAATCAGTAATCACGAAGCTGGTTTCATTTTACAAAGCAACAAGACCTGTAACTGAAGTGATGGATGAATATAAATGATTGTTCTGGCAGTTTTAAACATCCCGGTCTCAGGATCTTTTCTCAAGCTCTGGAATTCTTTTATTTTTTCTTAATAATTTCAAAGCAAAATCAAGTTGTTCTTTTTCACTAAGATTTGTATTATCAAGTTCAACCGCATCTGCGGCCTTGCGTAACGGGCTTACTTCGCGGTGAGAATCTATATAATCCCGCATTTCGATATTTGCCTTGATTTCGTCAAGGGTTATATTGGGATTTTTGTCAAACATTTCCCTAAACCTGCGCTCCACTCTAATAGCTTCATCCGCAACCATAAATATTTTAAGTTCAGCATCAGGGAAAACTGTGGTGCCAATATCTCTTCCATCCATTACTATTCCTTTATGTTTGCCTATTTGTTGTTGTACATCTACTGCAAATGTCCGTACATCTTTTAAGGCAGCTACGTCACTTACTTTTTCCGCAATAATCAAATCTCGAATGATATATTCTACATTTTCTCCGTTCAAATAAATTTCTGATTGATTAGAATATTCGTTTACTCTAAATTCAAGCGTTATGTTTTTAAGGGCTTCCTTTATTTTATCCTCGTCTGTCAGGTCAACATTATTTCTCAAAAAATAAAGTGTTATTGCCCTATACATGGCACCACTGTCAATGTATAGATAACCCAGTTTTTTCGCAAGCTGTTTTGCCAGTGTGCTTTTCCCGCAGGATGACCAACCATCTATCGTAATAATGATTTTATCCGTCATCCTGCAAAAATGAGACAAATAAAAAGAAGCGCAAAATCTTAAAAGAGAAATAAAAAAATACCATCCGCATGATGGTGGATGGTATTAATAGTTTTAAATTAGTTCGAAAATATTTATAGAAAAACACTATGCTTTCGAGGGCGCTTCCTTCACAACTCCACCTTTAATTTCAAAAGTGATTTTGGAGTTCTCTTTATCAAGGTCCGCAATAAGGACGTCGCCGGTTTTTATATGCATGTTTAAAATTTCTTCTGCCAGCGGATCCTCAAGATATTTTTGAATCGCCCGGTGTAAAGGCCTTGCGCCGAATTGTGAATCATATCCTTTTTCTGAAATAAATTTCTTCGCGTCTTCTGAAAGCTCAAGTGTCAAACCAAGGTTAAACAAACGCTTCGTTACACCTTTCATTAAAATATCGATAATTGAGAATATATTTTCTTCGGTGAGCTGGTTGAATATTACTACATCGTCTATCCTGTTCAGGAACTCAGGGCTGAAAGTACGCTTCAATGCTTTTTCTATAACTGCTTTGTTATTTTCCTCAGTGTTCTGCGCTCTTGCGGCCGTAGTGAAGCCAACTCCATCACCAAAATCTTTCAATTGCCTTGCCCCGATATTGGACGTCATGATGATCATCGTATTCTTAAAATCTATCTTTCTGCCAAGGCCATCTGTCAATAAACCATCGTCCAAAACCTGCAACAAAATATTATAAATATCGGGATGCGCCTTTTCTATCTCATCCAAAAGAATTACAGAATATGGTTTGCGTCTAACCTTTTCAGTTAGCTGGCCACCTTCTTCGTAACCCACGTAACCCGGAGGCGCTCCAATTAATCTTGATACAGTAAATTTCTCCATGTACTCACTCATATCTATGCGAATGAGCGCATCATCACTATCGAACATATATTTTGCCAGAGCCCTTGCCAGTTCAGTTTTACCAACACCTGTCGGGCCAAGAAAAATAAAGGTCCCTATTGGCTTTTTAGGATCCTTCAGTCCTACCCTGTTCCGTTGAATTGCCTTTACTACTTTTTGAATTGCTTCATCCTGGCCAACCACGGCTTCTGTAAGATCTGTACCCATCCTGCGAAGCTTTTCTGTTTCAGCCTGCACCATTCTCTTTACAGGAATACCCGTCATCATGCTAACAACCTCGGCAATTGCTTCTTCGTCTATGGGATACCGTTTGTGCTTGCTTTCTTCTTCCCAATCAGACTTGGCTTTTTCAAGTTCTTCCTGTAATCTCTTCTCGGTATCACGTAATGAAGCGGCTTCCTCAAAGCGCTGACTTTTTACCACTTTATTCTTCTCGTGCTTTATATCATCTATCTTTTTCTCCAATGCAATCACTTCTTCCGGCACGTTTATATTTTTAAGGTGAACACGTGCACCCACTTCATCAAGCACATCAATTGCTTTATCCGGCAGCAAACGATCTGTCATATACCTATCGCTCAGTTTCACGCAAGCATCAATGGCATCGTCACTGTAGGTTACGTTGTGATAATCTTCGTACTTGCTTTTAATATTTGTAAGAATTTCGATAGTTTCTGCAACACTCGGCTGCTCCACCATTACCTTTTGAAAACGACGATCCAATGCGCCATCTTTTTCAATGTACATACGATACTCATCCAATGTGCTGGCGCCAATGCACTGTAGTTCACCTCTTGCAAGGGCTGGTTTAAATATGTTCGAGGCGTCCAGGGAACCACTCGCTCCTCCCGCTCCAACAATAGTATGTATTTCATCAATAAATAAAATCACATCACGATTCTTTTCCAACTCATTCATGATGGCTTTCATTCGTTCCTCAAACTGTCCGCGATATTTAGTACCTGCAACCAACGCAGCCAAATCAAGAGAAACCACTCTTTTATCAAAAAGAACACGACTAACTTTTCTTTGAATAATCCTTAAAGCCAGACCTTCAACGATGGCGGTTTTACCAACGCCGGGTTCCCCAATTAAGATTGGATTATTCTTTTTACGGCGGCTAAGAATTTGTGAAACTCTTTCGATTTCAATTTCGCGGCCAACAATGGGATCCAATGTACCCATTTCCGCAAGACGGGTTATATCCCGTCCAAAATTATCAAGAACCGGAGTTTTCGATTTGGCTTGGGCTGCGGCTCCTTTTGATGAACGTTGTTGTGAATATGACTTTCTTTCTTCATCAAATTCTTCGCCTTCATCATCCTGAAATTCTGCCTTGGGATCTGTCTTTACATACCCCAATTCATTTTTAAACATATCATAATCTACATCAAACTGGTTAAGAATTTGCGTAGCGATATTTTCTTTATTTTTCAATATAGAAAGCATGAGATGCTCGCTCTCAACCAGCGGGCTCTTGTTTGCTTTGGCTTCCAATACTGTAATCCTTATAACTTTTTCTGCCTGTTTTGTTAACGGCAGAGAATTAATGTTGGCGATATTTTTACCGGTTTTGTCTTTAACCGCCAGTTCTATTTCCTTGCGGAGTTCATAGAGATCGACATTAAGCGATTTTAATATTTTTATAGCGGTATTCTCACCGTCTCTTATAAGGCCTAACACGAGGTGCTCAGTGCCTATAAAATCGTTGCCGAGGCGTAATGCCTCTTCCCTGCTATAAGAAATAATTTCTTTTACCTGGGCTGAAAAATTGTTGTCCATTTAAAACAATTTAATACTTTACAATAATAACGAATAAAATTTACTAACAGTTCTCAAAAACAATCCACAGCGTGTTGAAAACAATACAATAAATGGTTAAAAAAAGAAAGGAATATTTTAAAACACTTGAAGCTGATTCACAAACCCGAAGAAAGTACAATAACTAAAATTAAAAAGTCAGCCAGCAACTACACAAATATCTTATTGTTTATCTTATTACGCTTTTCCAACTAAAAAATTGCATTCAAACATTATACAATTTATTTATTCAACACTTTTTCTTTTTAATAACTTTGAATATCTGCCTTACAAATTTACTATTAAACTCATTCAAAATCATTAGTTCAAAAACTGATT
The DNA here is from genome assembly GCF_057362405.1 of Ginsengibacter sp. Classification (NCBI taxonomy): domain Bacteria; kingdom Pseudomonadati; phylum Bacteroidota; class Chitinophagia; order Chitinophagales; family Chitinophagaceae; genus Ginsengibacter; species Ginsengibacter sp. The sequence goes on along the minus strand of NZ_JBMQQG010000078.1, from coordinate 3,664 downwards.
AAGCATGAAAGTCAAAATTGATACCAAAGAAAAATTTCACGTCATAACTATAGATGAACCTGAATTGCCTGCTAATATGACAGAAAAATTCAATGAAACGCTTCTACCATTCCTAAATAAATCTACTAAAAATATAATAATAAACTTTTGCAACGTTAAGAAAATTGACGAATCGATTGCAAATGCTCTTGTCACTATACAACAAACATTTTATGATGCAAATAGTTCTTTGGTTATTTGCAATATTCAGCCAGAAGTTGAAACGTACCTCGACGAAAAGGAGTTGTTGGAGTTAATGAATGTGACTCCAACAGAAAGTGAAGCCTGGGATATTGTACAAATGGAAGAAATTGAAAGAGAATTTAGTTGAGCGAATATTCAGGTACTAGTGATCAAATGCTAAAATTAAGAACATAACCTTGTTTTCTGTAACCATTTTAGGATGCAATTCTGCGGTGCCGGCACATAACCGGCATCCAACTGCACAAGTACTGCAAACTCCCGACCATACTTTTTTGATTGATTGTGGTGAGGGCACTCAAATGCAGATGACTTTGTATAAGATACGAAGAAGTAAAATTTCCAGAATATTTATTTCTCATTTACACGGCGATCATTATTTTGGGCTTATAGGTCTGCTCACAAGTCTTGGCCTTAACCAACGTTCGGGTGAACTTCACATTTATTCGCCAGCCCCGTTGAAAGAAATTATCAATTTACAATTAGATGTTTGCAAAGCAAATCTTCCCTACATCGTAATATATCACGATTTAGAAAATGAGCAAACTATTTATGAAGACAAAACAATTGAGGTGGAGAGCTTTAAAGTAAATCATCGTGTTGAATGTTGGGGATTTTTATTCAGGGAAAAAAAGAATACCAGGAAAATTGATCCCAAAAAAATAAAAAAATACAATGTCCCGACGTCATTTTATGAGAGTCTTCACGAGGGAAAAGATTTCATTACAAAAGATAATAACGTAATAAAAAATGAAATGCTTACTACGCCCGTGAAACCTCCGAGGTCCTATGCGTATTCTGCTGATACCAGTTATTTCGAACCAATAATTGAAAAGATAAGGGGTGTAGATTTACTCTATCATGAAGCAACTTACCTCCACGTACTGGAGGAAAAGGCTATAAGCAGGTTTCACTCAACCGCGCGGCAAGCCGCCATGATTGCAAAAAAAGCAGGCGTAAAGAAATTGCTGCTCGGACATTTTTCATCCATGTATGAAACGCTCGATGAATTTAAAACAGAGGCATGTGAAGTTTTTGAAAATACGGAGGTTGCCGAAGAAGGTGCCTGTTATATCATATAGTAATTATCTGAAGATTCCTACAAGGTCTGTTTAAGAATTGAATTGCCTGTCTGATCAGATCTAAATAAGTGCCACCAATTAAGGAGTTAAGATAAGGTTGAAATAAATTCTTTTACCTTTTGATGAATGGTTGCACTTAAAGGCACCAGCGGAAGTCTCAAGACATTTTCTATCGGTCCCATTTCTGCCAGAAAACATTTGACACCTGCAGGATTATTTTCTGCGAACAAAAGGTCAATGCCAGCTAACAATTTATATTGCAATTTGGTGGCTGCCGCAAAATTCTGAGACAAGGACAAACGTATTAATTCAGAAAAATCTTTAGGGAAACAATTAGCCGCAACACTTATTACACCATCCATTCCGCAGGCAATTAACGGAAGTGCAAGATGGTCATCGCCACTAACTACCAAAAAATCTTCAGGCCTGTCTCTCAAAATGTGCATACATTGTATCATGTTGCCGCTCGCTTCCTTTATTCCTGCAATGTTCTTGCATTCATGTGCAAGCCTCAGCGTTGTTTCTGCTGTAATATTGCTACCCGTCCGTCCCGGTACATTATAAAGTATTACCGGTTTTGGGCACGCCTCCGAAAATTTTTTATAGTGTTGAAAAATTCCTTCTTGTGACGGTTTATTATAATTGGGGCTTGAACTCAAGACAGCGCTGGCTTTATCCAATGAAAATAGTTCCAGGCTTGCTAATAGCTCTGCGGTGTTATTTCCACCAATACCAACTACTACGGGTACACGCTGATTAACCCTGTCGAATGTACAATCTAATATATCAACCATTTCCGTCTTGCTTAGGGTGGGGGTTTCGCCGGTAGTACCCAAACTCACAAGATATTCAACACCGTTAGCAATAAGATTCTCGATAAGCCTCTCCAGGGCATCAAAATCTACCTCAAAATTTCTTTTGAAAGGTGTTATTAGCGCAACCCCTGTTCCGGAATGTGTACTTTTTAAAGACATAGATAATTAGAAATTTATTTTGGAAAAATTCAATGATGTTGGCAATTGGCGATTAGGCAATTGGGGAATTCTGGGTTAAAGATATCTAAAGGATTACAAATATTATTCTTCTGACCAAAATCCCATTTTGCGGAATTTTTCGATTCGCAGCTTTATCCTTTCTGCCGCCGTTATTTTTTTCAGATCGGCGAGAACTGGCTTTATGTAAGCTTTGAGATTGGAAGCTGCCTCGTCGTAGTTCCAGTGAGCACCCCCTACCGGTTCAGGAATTATTCCGTCTACTAAACCAAACTTTAGCATATCGTCAGAAGTTAATTTTAACTGCTCAGCGGCAATTTCTTTTTTATCCCAGTTGTGCCATAAAATGCTGCTGCAACTTTCCGGCGATATAACAGAATACCAGGTATTTTCGAGCATAAGCACTTTATCGCCGACGCCAATACCTAAGGCGCCACCACTTGCGCCTTCCCCTACTATCACGCATACAACGGGAACGCTTAGCCGCAACATTTCATATATATTTCTCGCAATCGCTTCTCCCTGTCCTCTTTCTTCAGCTTCAAGGCCGGGATAAGCACCAGGCGTATCAATTAGGGTAATGATGGGTTTGTCAAATTTTTCAGCCAGCTTCATTAACCTGAGTGCCTTACGGTAACCTTCCGGGTTAGCCATTCCAAAGTTGCGCATCTGACGCATTTTGGTATTGGTTCCTTTTTGTTGACCAATTACCATAATCGTTTCGCCATCGAGTTGGGCAAAGCCCCCGACCATAGCTTTATCATCTTTAACATTCCTATCCCCATGCAACTCGATAAAGTTGGTAAACACTTTTAATATATATTCCAAAGTGTACGGCCTGTCCGGATGACGGCTCAACTGAACCTTCTGCCAGGGCGTAAGATGTTCGGTAATTTCTTTCCTTTTTACTAAGATATTTTCTTCGAGCTTTGCAATTATTGTGTCATATTCTGCGCTGGAATTTTTTGAAGCAAGTTTTTTATTTTCCTCAACGCGTTCGTAGAGCTCTTTTATAGGCTGTTCAAAATTTAAAAACTGTCGGTTTAAAGTTACTGACATAGTAAGTTTATCAATTAGAAAATAATCAGGTTCGTTTTTTTGAGGCGATAAAGTTACGTAGTGAAAATTAAAATGAAATTATTATTACACGTTATATAATGTGGTACCTGGCGATGAATCAGTTATATCGAATTTTAAAGAATTCGCTTAAAAATTAGATTAGGTGCTTGCCTGAGTTGAAATTTTACTATCTTGCGCTCCCGAATTACAAAATGGATCGGTAGTTCAGTTGGTTAGAATGCTGCCCTGTCACGGCAGAGGTCGCGGGTTCGAGTCCCGTCCGGTCCGCTT
>NZ_JBMQQG010000077.1:0-7660 GCF_057362405.1 Ginsengibacter sp. | reverse complement strand
TAGTTAAGGCTTGTATTTCTTTACAATAACTGAAGCATTGTGACCGCCAAATCCAAATGTATTGCTTAAAGCGGCATTTACTACTTTTTCCTGTGCGGTATTAAAAGTAAAATTCAGTTTTGGATCCAATTCGGGATCATCGGTAAAATGGTTAATTGTAGGAGGTACGATATCTTTAGTTACCGCTAGTATACAAGCCAGCGCTTCCACTACACCAGCCGCTCCCAGGCAATGTCCTGTCATTGATTTTGTAGAGCTGATATTTAACCCGTAAGCTTTATCGCCGAAGACACTCAGTATTGCTTTTGACTCTGCTATATCGCCTAAAGGAGTTGATGTACCATGAACGTTTATATAATCAATGTCTTCAGGTTTCATGCCGGCATCTTTTAAAGCAACTGTCATTACATTTTTTGCACCGAGTCCTTCGGGATGAGGAGCTGTAATATGATAGGCGTCTGCCGTAGCACCGCCACCCGCAATTTCGCAATATATTTTTGCGCCTCTTGCCAATGCATGTTCCAGTTCTTCAAGCACCAATACGCCTGCACCCTCACCCATTACGAAACCATCCCTGTCTTTATCAAAAGGACGTGACGCAGTTTTGGGGTCATCGTTTCTTTCACTTAATGCTTTCATGGCATTAAAACCACCAACACCGGCTTCGCAAATAACAGCTTCACTGCCACCTGAGAGTATTATATCGGCCTTGCCTAAACGAATATTATCATAGGCATCAATGATGGCATTAGTGCTGCTGGCGCAAGCGCTGACCACGGCAAAATTGGGCCCGCGAAATCCATATCGCATTGATATCTGCCCGGCACCAATATCCAGTATCATTTTGGGAATGAAGAAAGGATTGAAACGGGGAGTTCCATCGCCCCTGGCAAACTCCATAACGTCATCCTGGAAAGTAGTTATACCTCCAATACCACTTGCGAAGATTACACCGACTCTGTCCTGGTCAACGTTTTCTTTACTTATGCCGGCATCTTTTACAGCTTCGTCACTGGCAATCAATGCAAATTGGGCAAACCGATCGAGTTTACGTGCTTCTTTTCTTTCTAAATAATTTGTGGGTTCAAAATCTTTAACCTCGCAGGCAAACCTGGTCTTAAATTTCGCAATATCGAACTGCTGAATAATATCAGCACCAGATACACCTTTAACTAAACCATCCCAGTATTCGGGGACTGATTTACCTAAAGGCGTTATGGCTCCCAATCCGGTTACAACTACTCTTTTTAGTTCCATAAGTTTGCCTGCAATGTTAAATACGATGATTACTTAGCATGCTCTTCAAGGTATGCTACTGCCTGGCCAACCGTAGTGATGGTTTCGGCCTGCTCATCAGGAATAGAAATATTAAATTCTTTTTCAAATTCCATGATTAATTCGACGGTGTCTAAGCTATCGGCACCTAAATCGTTAGTAAAAGAAGCTTCGGGTGTAACTTCAGCCTCATCAACTCCTAATTTGTCAACAATGATTTTTTTAACTCTTGTTGCAATGTCTTGCATGATTGTAAAATTTAGTTAATACGGCTACAAAAATATACTTTTTGTGATAAAAAAAAATAATAACTGATCACACCAGTATTATGCCCAAAATTCAATAACACGAAAATAAATTCTGCCTTTTGTTCATTCAGGATAATTCCAAAAATAGTATCTTGTATATTTACTAAAATGTCTTAACCTCCATAGTGTTACGTTATGCCGATTAAACAGATAGATCACGGATCAAACGAATATAAAAAAATGGTCGACTTGCGTTATGATATCTTGCGCAAGCCCTTGCAACTTAAATTTGAACCGGCGGAACTTGAAAAAGAAAAGCACGATATTCTCATCGGGGCCTTTGAGGAGGACAAAATATTAGGCTGCTGCCTGCTTACTAAAGTTGATAAAGAATGTGTGAGACTTCGCCAAATGGCCGTTCAAAATAATTTACAAGGTAAGGGGATTGGAGCCTCCATGATGCATTTTGCTGAAAATGTAGCCCGGGATGCAGGTTATAAAAGACTTATTATGCATGCCCGCAAAACTGCCATTGGTTTTTATGAAAAACTGGGATACAAAGTGTCAGGTAATGAATTCCTCGAAATTTCCATCCCACATGTTATTATGGTTAAGAAATTAAATCACTTTTAATTAAATTTTGCGGTTTATTTTTTCATTTAAAATTTGTCTCGCCTCTCCTGTTTTATCATCGCCGAAAGCATCTTTTGGAATAATAAAAAATGAACGGCTATCGAAATACAGATGAAAAAAATGTGGGCTTTCAATCATGCTGCTGAAAGCCGTCCACGGCCAACTTCTGCTGCCACGCTCGTTTTCAATAAACATGTGTTGTGGCTCAAAACTTACTTTCAGGCGGTCTTTAAAAGTTTTTGATTTACGGTAAATAAGATTGGGTAATATATACCAAAAAGACACCATTAAACAAAACCATAAACAAGAACTTCCCAGGAACGCGTAGGCTGATACCTTTTTTAAAAAATAGAAAGTTGCAGCAACTATAGCGAATACATTCACAAGTATCACCATAATTTTTATTTCTTTTCTGGTAATGAAGTGATATCGAAGCGCCTGCAGCACCTTGGGTTTGCTATAATTAAAAAAGGAAGATGTCATATAAACAAATGTACGATGTAGTATTAAAGCGTAAACATTTTATTAGAAACAGAATATGACGTTCTGTTACAATATTTCATTGCTTTTAATTCTAATAAAGAATGTAGAATCTACGGAAAATGAATTCCAAAAAATCAGGTTGTTATTTGCCTATTCAATTTTCTGAAAGTAGCTAACGCAGTGGGACATACGAAAAAAAAATTGGCAAGCTATACCTGAGGCAGAAAGAGAATACGACAAAGTAAGCTTTGTATATTTCATTGCTGAACCGGCTGGTCCGGGTCTAATATTTTAACTTCGGTACGGCGGTTTTTTTGCCTTCCCTCTTCGGTGCTGTTATCTTCAATTGGTTCTTCGGCGCCATATCCTTTCGCCACCAGTCTGTCGTTGCTGATTCCTTTCGTTATTAAATAAGATACTATAGATTTTGCCCTTTCCAGCGAAAGCACCAAATTTTTTTCGTCGCTTCCGATATTATCTGTGTGGCCTCCAATCTCTATTCTTTCATTGGGTTTTCTCTTCAAATAGTCAACCAGGTCGTCAAGGGTATTATAAGAATCCGGGCGCAAAGTAGATTTGCCGAAATCGAATTCAACATCATCTAAAACAAACGTTTTGGGAGGATCAAATTCCAGGTTTACTTTGAACGGATTTTTATAATAAGAGTTTGGGCCGAGCGCAGGTATGTCTAAAATATTATAACTGCTGGAATCTTTGAAGCCTAAAATATAAATGTCGTATTTATCTCCTGCAGGAAGACGGGTTGCAAAATTTCCCATAGAGTCACTAATTGCCTGGTATTCATTACTGTTTTTTTGGCTTCTGAAAACAACAAGCTCATTGTTTTTTGGCTGTTTGGTGCGCATGTCGGAAACGGTACCTTCTACTTTAGCATCTTTAGGAAGATTTAATACCGTCGTGGTTTGCGAATAGACAGGTGTAAAAAAAACTGCAAAAATCAAAAACACGATTGGATTTTTCATAAAATTACTTTGAAATAAAAAATAATATAAGACTAGCAACAGGATAGCACTATAAACTTAAAATAATTATTCCGGAATTTTTTGTTTTGATAACGTCGAATTTTCATTTTTATTTTTTGCTTCCTATTGCCACGGTTACTTTTCAGTCATTTTCAGTAAAGCAAAAGGCCACCGGATTAAGGTGGCCTTTATGCTTGTTGTTAAAATATACTTTCTAACTACATCCCATGCTGTTGCCGCAATTCAAACATTTATAACAAGTGCCGCTTCTAATGGTTATATGCCCACAGGTGTTGCATGCCGGTGCATCGCTCTGCATATTTTTTGCCGCTGCATTCACTGCATCATAGCCATTGCTTACTTTTTTCGCGTGCTCGGTTCTGTGTGGTTTCGTCTGTTCCTTACTGTTAGTTGCACCAATAACCCTCACGTCACTTAATTCCGGCACACGGTTTCCAATGGTCGGTGTATTTTCATCCCACGGTTTATCACCTATATTTTCCACCTCAGGTTTATCGAGTACATGCACCAGGTCATTTCTCCCCAGGTATTCATAAGCCAAAGAACGGAACATGAAATCAATAATAGATGTGGTTGTTTTAATATTAGGATGATCTACCATGCCTGCAGGTTCAAACCTTGTGAAGACAAATTTTTCAACAAACTCTTCTAATGGAACTCCATATTGCAATCCTATCGAAATGGCAATTGCGAAGCAGTTCAGCATACTACGCATTGTAGCGCCCTCTTTGGCCATGTCAATAAAAATTTCGCCTAATGTCCCATCGTTGTATTCTCCTGTTCTCAGAAATAATGCCTGTCCGTTTATTTTCGCCTTTTGAGTAAAACCGCGTCGTTTTGCCGGTAATGCCCTGCGCTCCACGATCATAGCAAGCTGGCGTTTTAAGCCGGTATCCTTGCTACTCTGCACACGCTTGTTCATTTCTTCCAACAGGTCCTCAACAGTTAACTGGCTCATGTCAACGATTCGTGGCTCACTGGTATTTACATTATTGCCAATTGCCAATTCTTCATTGTCAATTGCCTTTTTCTTTTTATCACTTTTGTTACTCAATGGTTGCGATAACTTAGAACCGTCACGGTAAAGCGCACACGCTTTTAAGCCGAGTTCCCAGCTTAACTTATACGCATCAGCAATTTCTTCTATTGTTGCTTCATTGGGGAGATTTATCGTTTTGGAAATTGCGCCGCTTATGAAAGGCTGTGTAGCGGCCATCATACGAATATGCCCTTCATGATGAATATATCTTTCCCCGATGTTGCCACATTTATTGGCGCAATCAAATACAGACAAATGTTCGTCTTTTAAATAGGGAGCGCCTTCAACAGTCATTGTTCCGCAGATATATATATTCGCCTCCTCAATTTGTTGCTCACTAAAACCTAAAGCTTCTAATAAACTCCATTCAAAATTGTTGTATTGCTCCTGGGAGAAACCTAACCGCTGTAAACATTCTTCACCAAGATTATAAACATTAAAAACAAAACCTATCTCAAAAGCAGATGCCATAGCGGCTTCCAGTTTTTGAATATCAGTTCCGGTAAACCCTTTCTGGGAAAGTGTTACAGGATTAATGTGCGGTGCACCATTTAATGAAGCATGTCCTTTCGCATAATTTACGATCTCTTCAATTTCCTTTTCAGAATATTTTAAATTTCTTAAAGCCTGTGGCACGCTTTGATTTATTATTTTAAAATAACCGCCGCCACTTAACTTTTTAAACTTCACTAATGCAAAATCAGGTTCAACGCCGGTGGTATCGCAATCCATCACGAGCCCAATAGTACCTGTCGGTGCGATAACAGTTGTTTGCGCATTTCTGTATCCATATTTTTCTCCCAGGATTACAGCATCGTCCCATGCTTTTGTTGCAGCTTTCAGTAAATAATCGGGGCAATATTTTGCATTAATACCTTGTGGTTTAATTTCAATTCCTTCGTACGCATCCATAGCATCATAAGCCGCTGCACGATGGTTACGCATAACACGGAGCATATGTTGCTTATTCTCTTCATACCTGGAAAAAGGCCCCAAATGAGCTGCAAGCTCCGCAGATGTTTTATAAGCTACGCCGGTCATAATCGCGGTTAGCGCTCCCGCAATACCACGTGCTTTATCACTATCATAAGCGATACCGCTTACCATTAACATGCTGCCGAGATTAGCGAAGCCAAGGCCTAATGTTCGGTAATCATAACTTAATTGTGCCACTTCCTTACTTGGAAATTGTGCCATCAACACAGAAATTTCAAGAACGGTGGTCCAGAGCCGAACAGTATATTCAAAACCGTTTACATCAAAAGAGTTATCACTTTCATTGAAGAACCTGCGAAGATTTACCGATGCCAGGTTACAGGCAGTATTATCCAAAAACATATACTCACTACAAGGGTTAGACGCTCTTATCGATCCGCCTTCGGGACAGGTGTGCCATTCATTTATAGTGGTGTTATATTGTGTGCCCGGGTCTGCACACCGCCACGCTGCATAATTAATATCGTTCCATAATTTTTTAGCTTTTACCTTCTTCATTACGCGGCCATCGCTTCTTGCTTTCAATTCCCAATCGCCATCTTTTTCAAGTGCATGAAAAAATTCATTAGGAATGCGAACAGAATTATTGCTGTTTTGGCCGCTTACTGTTTTATATGCTTCACCTTCGTAATCACTTGGATAGCCAGCTTCAATTAAAACGGCTACTTTCTTTTCTTCTTCTACTTTCCAGTTTACAAAAGTTTCAATTTCAGGATGATCCAGATCAAGACAAACCATTTTTGCAGCACGTCTTGTAGTGCCGCCGCTTTTTATTGCGCCTGCTGCCCTGTCTCCAATTTTTAAAAAGCTCATCAACCCGCTGGAAGTACCGCCGCCACTCAATTTTTCACCTTCACCACGAATACTGCTAAAGTTTGTTCCAACACCGCTTCCATATTTAAATATTCTCGCTTCACGCACCCACAAATCCATAATGCCACCTTCATTAACCAAATCATCATCAACACTCAATATAAAACACGCGTGTGGCTGCGGACGCTCATATGCCGAGGTTGATTTTTTCAACTGGCCATCATTTGCGTCTACAAAATAATGTCCCTGGGGTTTGCCCGTAATACCATATACTTCGTGCAGGCCAGTGTTAAACCACTGCGGTGAATTAGGCACACAGGATTGATTCAAAATTGCATAGACCAATTCTTCATAAAAAATTTGGGCATCGTCTGCTGTTGTAAAATAATTATAGCGCTCGCCCCACACTCTCCAGCAATGAGCCAGGCGATGTGCTACCTGCTTCACCGTGGTCTCTCTTCCGGTAGTTCCATCAGCCTGCGGAACACCTGCTTTACGAAAATATTTTTGAGCGAGAATATCTGTCGCAATCTGGCTCCACTGTTTCGGAACTTCAACATTGTCCATCTGGAAAACGATTTCTCCCGTTGTATTTTTTATAATCGACGTACGGTAATCATATTCAAACATATTATAGGGAGAAACACCATCTTTGGTGAATTGCCGTTGAAAACGGAGGCCTGTTGCAGACAGATTATTACTTGACATTGGGCTAATATTATTTTTAGGTTAATAAATCGTTTTTGGGACGCGGGAGAACGAAAATATTTTTATTCATTCATAAAACTCATTCTAAATTTTGCACAGTCTGTGGAAAAGAAGTGTGCATAATTTCACAAGCCTTAACCACGCTGATTTTAAAATTTTTTACACATTTTTAATTAAAATTTTTGGGTAAAAAAGAATCTAATTGACACAAAAAAACATTAAATAAGCAATGAGGATTGTAATACAAAGAGTATCAAATGGCTCTGTAGCCGTAGATGGCAAAGTAATCGGTACAATACAAAAAGGTCTCCTTGTTTTTCTGGGGATTGAAGATGCTGATACTGATGAAGATGTAATTTGGTTAAGTAATAAAATTGTGAATCTGCGCATATTTGATGATGAAAATAAAGTACCTAATATTTCCGTGAAAGATATAAATGGTGAAATTTTAATAGTAAGCC
>NZ_JBMQQG010000076.1:0-4285 GCF_057362405.1 Ginsengibacter sp. | reverse complement strand
ATGGCTTTCAATTCATATATCTTATTCCCCAACGGACTGAAGTCCATTGTTACGATATGAATCAAGGCTAACGCCTTTACATAACGTAAAGCGGTAGGGTTGTTTTATTTTATAACACCGGATTTTAATCCGGTGAAATAAGAACTGATTATAAAACGAGTGCCATCGGCACGATACATAATTAAGCTTATCCCAAACTCACCTTACCTAAAAGATACCATTTCGCGATACCTGATTGGCAATAAGGAATTATTTAATTAGGAAAACCAGCCCGGCATAATAATGCCGGGGTAAATTTTATCCTGCGTTAGCAATTATTTTATCCTTCTTCGAAAAATTGTTGTGCCGTACCCGATCGTGCATGTTCCTGTAATTGATTAATAATGTTGGCTACCCTGTTGCCATGATGATTTATTTTCTCAAGATTGCTGATTAAATCCTTTGCTGCTTCTTTTTTTTCTTCTTCATTACCGGGAGCAACAATTTCACGTGCCAAATCGAGTGAAAGCTCTGAAAAGTTATTTACAAAATTCAGCGGGTTTTGTATTTCATGTGCCATTCGAGTTGCCATCACACCAAAAGCTGCCATCTTTTCTGACCGCACCAATTGTTGCTGCGTGTTCTTTAAATTTTCATAAGCTGCGGCCAGCTCTTTATTTGCTTTTTGTTTATAGCGATAACGATTGACTAACGCTATTAAAACTAACAATAACACTACAGCACCGGCAATAATTGAATTGCGGAGATTGCGCTGCCGGATATCTTTTTTCTCCTGACTGGCTTTGGCAGCCGCCTCTTTTTTGTCAAACGCATATTGCATGGCGGTTTCCGTAAGTTTCTTATCTTTTTCAATATTGAATATTGAATCTTTGATGAGCGCAAAGTTCTTATAACTTTCCAGGGCGCTTTTGTTATCTCCAAGTAGCGATTGAATTTCGCTTAAGCGGTTATAATTTGCAGATAAGCTGTTTAAGTCCCCGATCTCCCTGCTTATTGTTATAGCGGAGTCTGTATAAGTTTTTGCTTTTCGCAATGCAGCGAAATTATATTTGCCGGTGGCGGTGTCTTTCGCCGTGGCTAAATAAATGATTCCTATATTGCCAAGGCTGGCTGCTGTTTCAATTTTAACTCCCAATTCCTCACTTATTTTAAGCGCCTGTAAATGGTATTCTAAAGCTTTGCTATAATTTTTCTGTTCGGTATAAATGACCCCGATGTTGCCAAGATCTCTTGCAGTTCCATTTTTATCACCTAATTCTTTATATAGCTGCAGCGATTTTAAATTGTACTCAAGGGCTTTTTCATGATTGTTTAAATTGCGGTACATCTCGCCGATGTCACCAAGGTTAGCCGCAATGCCACTTTTATTTCCCATTTCCTCATCAATCTTGTTTGCTTTTAAAATATACGTAAGCGCTTTTTGATAATCTTGTTGACTGTTATAAACAATTCCAATATTGCAGAGCGTGACCGCAATGTCAGGTTTATTATTTATTTCTTCATTAATGCGTAAAGCATCAAAATAATATTTTAATGCATCAGGGTAGTTTGATTGATACCAATTAATAACGCCAATATCGCTAAGTATCCGGGCCTTGCCAACTTTGTCGCCAAGCTCCTCAAATTGCTGTAATGACTGTAATGAATATTTCAGCGCCGCGGCATAGTCAGATTTCCCAAACCCATAATTACCTGCGATGGTTCTGTTGGCATTAGCCATCCCTTTCTTCCATTCCAATTTTTCAGCAAGGTCCAAACCCTGTTGTCCAAATTTTAGACCTTCATCGGGGCTTATAGAATAATAAGTATGACTTAGATCAGTTAGCAACTTCACTTTATTGGTGTCTTCATTGGCCTTAGGTAATTGGCCAAGCAATGAGTCTATACGATCCTGCCCCTGGAGCTGCGCCCGGCATTGGTCCTGTACATAAAAACTAATAATAGCAAACAACAGAAGTTTTCTCATTTTCTTTTGTCACAGATTTGTTGCCGTAAAATAATATATAATTCCGTCACTTATATCACTGCCGGATAATTTCTCTTTCCATTTTATTTCGACGTCTGTAAGTTCAGAAGCAGCCTTGTGTGTACGCTAAAAGATTCTATTTCTCATTCACTAAAGGAATACGGCTGGTGGGTACAGCCGGCAACATCTTTTCCATTCTTCAATTGCTTAACTGTTCACTTTCTGTAAACAAGTGTTCGTTTATGAACAGTCTTGCATTGAATAAATTATAATAAATAACTCTTTATCAACGCGATACAGGCTTGGTACATTCATTGAAAAGTTTTCCGCGAAAATGCCTTTATATGTCCCATGAGGAAATTCTTTAAGCTTAATTCTAAATTCTAAGAGATGTTTAAAAATTATTTTAAGACTGCCTTCAGGAATATAGCCAGGCAAAAAGTTTTTTCATTTATTAATATTGCCGGGCTTGCGTTAAGCCTCACGGCTGTATGGATCATTTCGCTTTATATAACAGATGAGGTGAGTTATGATCGTTACAACAAAAAGGCGGACAGGATTTATCGCGTAGTGTCTCATGGCAGGTGGGGAGAAGAAAAGTTTGATATTACCGGTACTTCCGCACTTGCGGCGGCTGCCTTCAAAAAAGATTTTCCGGAAGTGGAAGATGCCGTGCGTATTGACCCCGAAGGGGGTGGCATCATTACTTATAACAACAAAAGCATTAAGGACGATGCTATCTTTTTTACGGATGCTTCTTTCTTCAATGTGTTTACTTATCATTTTATTGCAGGCGATTTTAATGCCTTGCGGCAGCCTAACAGTATTGTACTCACGAAAACAGTTGCGGCAAAGCTTTTTAAAGATCCCGAAGATGCACTCAATCAAACGATCTATATAGATAAGTCTCCGACATTGGTAACCGGTGTAATTGAAGACGTGCCTCAAAATTCTCATTTTAATTTTAATGCCCTTCGCTCAATGGCGCAGGACTATGGAGGCGATTGGAACAACATGAGCATATATACCTACCTGTTGTTAAAAAAGAATGCCGACATCAGCCGACTGAGGGCGAAGATGCCGGCATTTATTACCAGGTATCTTACCACAAATTCGCAGGATATACATCTCACAATGGAACTGCAATCGCTGAAGTCCATTCATTTACATTCTCATCTCAGCTACGAGCTGGGCGAAAATCACGACATAAAATATATCTATGTTCTTTCAATCGTAGGGTTTCTTATTTTAATTATCGCATTTATCAACTATATCAATATTACTACTGCACGTGCTTCTGTTCGTTTGCGTGAAGTAGCCGTAAGAAAAATTATCGGCTCCAGTAAAATTAATCTTGTAGGCCTGTTTCTTACAGAATCCATTACTACGATTCTTTCTGCCGCCGTAATAAGTGTTGTACTAATGACGCTGGTAATGCCGATGGTAAATAGCCTGGCCGGTAAACAATTATCTGTATGGCAGTTGGGTGTTTTACCAACCATTGCCTGGCTGTTGAGTTTTTCATTGCTTGCCGGACTTATCGGGGGACTGTATCCTGCGCTTTTCCTGTCGCGTTTTAAAACGATTCCTGCTTTAAAAAATCAGTTGGGTGATGTAAAAGGACAAGTGATATTCAGAAAGTCATTGGTGTTATTCCAGTTTGCAGTAACCGTTGTTTTAATCACAGCTTCACTGGTGATTTATATGCAATTGTACTATGTGCTCAATGCTGACCTTGGATTCAATAAAAATAAAATGATCACTTTCCACATTGATTCAAGAGCGGTAAGAAAGCAGGTGCCTGCGCTTCGTGAAGCACTGTTACAAAGCCCGCTGGTGAAAGCTGCGGCATCGGCAGGCAACCCGATTGGCAATAATGATATCGGCATGATGGATTATGACGTGGAAAAAAATGGCGTATTGGATGAACATAGCAATCTTGCTTATGGGTTAATTATCGATCCGGATTTTATTCCCGCCATGCAAATACACATGAATGAGGGCCGCAACTTCTCAAAGGATATTGCATCAGACAGTAATGAAGTAATCGTAAATGAGGCCTTGCTTAAAAGACATGGCTGGACAACGGGCATGGGTAAACGTATTTCAAGAGGTAAGGATTCAACCGGCAGGATCTTATTTGCCAATATCATCGGGGTGGTAAACGATTATCACATCTATTCGCTGCAACATAAGATAGAACCGGAAATTATGATGCTTCCGAAAGTAGCATCAGACAGGGATAATATGTATGTAAGGCTGGGCGATGGGGATATAGCCAAATCCCTTGCTGTTGTTGAACAAACCTTTCGCAAATTT
>NZ_JBMQQG010000075.1:0-27187 GCF_057362405.1 Ginsengibacter sp. | reverse complement strand
TCTCAATTTTGCTTCAGCAACCATCAGTACAACATCAGGATATCTGAAGATCATTTGATCATTATTACATGGACCGCCATAATAATTATAGTCAGGGGGATATTTAATTACCCGGATTCCTGTTAACTCCAGGTTGGCACCAGTTTCCTTCATATCATCCGCAATTTTGGGATCGAAAGCTAAAGGATTACCCTTTCGGTCCTTTTGTGCACTTCCATCTTCATTGTACTGCTGGCCTATCAGAAATCCAGACCTGATACCTGAAGTTTGGTAATCAAGGAGATTACTGGTTGTTCTTCCACCAAGCCTTTGATCAAGAATAGTATCCTTATTAGTTTTAGCGCCGACGCCCGTAAAAAATCCACCGACGCGGTTTGCATCTGCCGTGGCGGTTGTGGCTCCGAAACTATTGTAAAAATCTGAAACTGTTGAAAAACCATTCCAGCCGGCATTAGGCGCTTGTTTATCCCAACTGTTATAATGTAAAGTCATGTTCCACCGTGCCTCTATGCCGGTATGATTGGTACTAACACCACCTGTGTTTGGCAATAGAAATATCGCTTCGGTAGTGGCATGATTGTTTGGGGCAAAGTTGTCGAAATAATTAGCCATATAGCTATACCTGTTGCTGCTTATAATGGCACTGCCAATTGAAACTACCTGGGCCATGTCTGCAGGATCAAATGTAGGTGCTGCCCGTGAAATGAAAGTACCTTTTTGAAGCAAACAATGCATCAGCAGCGTATTGGCTACGTCAGTATTTATCTTTGATGGATCACCGGGGGCTGGTAAGTCTGGCAAACTTGCAGTAATTTCACTGATAATAAAATTAATTGCTTCAGCGCCGGTTTTTACCTCAGGAGCCAATAATAAATTATCGCCCGGATTTCGAATAGGGTATTGCCCGTACTCATCTTGAAGATAATACAAGGAAAGTGCCCGTAAAACCCTGGCCTGGGCAGCCTGGGATGGTGTGGGGCTAAAGCCCAACACATTGGTTGCATCGAAATTTATTTTATTCAGGGCATTAAATACACTTAACACCTGGCCATGATTTGCATCCCAGGTATGATTATGCACTACTCTCCATACCCCATTATCGTCCCAGTCACCACCCCTGGTGGGAACCAAAGATTCATCTGTTGCGTTTTCCTCCAGGGAAAAAAGGTTATCCTGGGAAGCAAGAGCACTAAGATCAGAATATGCCGCAGTGAGTAAGAAGCCGGTACCCGCTGTTCCGAGCGAAGCTGCAGCCTGGGCTGTTGTAAGTGATCCATTCAGTTTCCCATTCAATTTTGTACAACCAGCCATCACCGCAACTGTTAAGAACAGCAGGGCAATATTTGTTAATTTTTTAACTTGTATCATATTTTTAGAAGTTTATCAATTATAAATTAAAGCGAAAAGTTTAATCCCAGGGTGATTGTTCTTGGTGTTGGGTAAGGTATATATTCCAGGGACCTGGATGGGTAGCCACCGGTACTCTTGTCAATATTTACTTCAGGATCAAACCCGGAAAATTTAGTAATAACAAATAGATTACTTCCACTTACATAAGCGCTGATATTTTTGAAATATTTGCCGGCGTTCCCAAAATTGTAACGAACGGTCGCGTTACGGAGTTTCCAGTAATTGCCACTTTCCAGGAACCTGCTGTTGGCTGCCACAGGGCTCTTCGGTTGTTCAGCTGAATTGTAAGCTTTCAAATCTATATTTCTTCCCTGCGCAATGCCGGCAATATTAGTTACCGAAGTAGCAGTGTTATTATAGATATAGAAGCCGAATGAACCCCCCATGTTGACACTCAGGGTAAATTTGGAATACCTTAAGGACGTGCTGAAACCTGCCAACACTGTTGGATTTGGATTGCCTGAGGCAACCGGTGAGCCGCCATAAGTTTGATTTCCGTTTTGATCAAATCCCTGGAACGGTTTCAGGTACCACTCGTTAACAGGGTAGCCATTGGTGATCTCCTGGGAAAGAGTTCCTGATACACCCTGGCCATCAATTTCTCCCGTAATAATTTGCAGGGGAAGACCAGTGGCAGTATTATTGAACCCACTAATCTGATTGTGATTATGAGCAAAATTACCGGTTACATCCCAGGTAAATTTCTTAGTTTCTACAATAGTTGCTCCTACTGCAATCTCAAACCCTTTGTTCTCCAGAACGGCCCCGGGAAGATTGATCCAGGTGGTTGTACCCGGAGCAGGCTGAATGGCCACTGTTGAAAAAAGTATGCTCGAAGTCTTCTTATCATAATAATCAAATGAACCAAAAATTTTACCTTTAAGTATGCTAAAATCCAATCCAAGATTCAATTGCTTGGTTTGCTCCCATTTCAAATCAGGGTTTTTCGTAACCTCCTGGGCAATCTGGTTGTTTGCGATAAAGAAGATTTGTTCAATTCCGGAACCGGCAGGGAAGGCCTGGTTACCAGTAATTCCCCAGGAAGCACGCAAACCGAGGCTGGAGAACAGCGTATTTGATTTCATAAAATTCTCATTGCTTATATTCCATTTCGCAGCTACGGACGGGAAATAAGCATATTTATTATTTGTACCGAACTTATTGGAACCGTCATCCCTAATAGTTCCTGTAAGAATATACCTGTCATTATAATTAAAGGTAGCCCTTGCAAAATAGGATTGTAATTCAGTAGTTGGGTTTGCAAAAGAATAGAAAGGATTCTGCGTTTTTGCGTCTGTCATGATGTTGGTATAAGGAATCCCTACCCTATTCTTATAATCTAAATTTGTATTAAACCCACTGGCGGTGATGCCATTTCCTGAAACATCCGTTTTAAAATATTCATACCCAACCAATGCTTCCAACGACAATTTTTGTGTTAAGTTGGCAGAATAATTCAATGTATGGTCAATCGTTTGAGATGACAGTATCTGATTTGCTATTGCAGCATTACCCTGTCCTGAAAGGCCGGGGAAGCCGGGAAGCCATCCATCCTCATTAAGTTTACGGCCGCCCGTTTCGTAATTGATACCATAAAGGAATTTATATTCCAAATTAGGAAGCAACTTATAGGATGCTGAGATATGCCCCAGGAACGCAGATACATTTGTTTTATCATTGTATGCATCAATAATTGCCAATGGATTGCCTGATCCCGTGCTGGGGTAGTTATAAGCGCCGCTGGTCTTTAACGCTTGTGTCGGGTTCCAGCTTAAAGCAGATGAAATCACGTTTCCTGTTGAACCTGATGTATTGGCCACCGGAGTAAGGCTTTCGCCGAACGAACCAGCTATTAAACCAAATTCTATATTTAATTTATTATCAATAAAATTATATTGCCCGTTAAAAGTCGCCAGGTATTTCTTTAATGATGATTTCTTTAGAAATCCCTGGTTATCGGAAGCAAGAAATGTGGCCCTGTATTTCCCGGTTTCGTTTCCACCACTCAATGCTATGGAATAATTCTGCGAAAGATTGCTCTGCGTGATCTCTTTTAAAGCGTCTGTGTTTGATCCATACTTATATTTCTGAGCGATACTGTCTGGTAAATACTTAGACAATGCAGTTTTAAATTGGCCTGCATCTAAAATTTCGTAGCGCTTCATATAACCCGCAAATGCGCCAAAATTTACACCCACGTCAATTCTCATAGGGCCTGAGCTACCTTTTTTAGTGGTAATAAAGATTACCCCATTGGCACCTCTTGAACCATAAATAGCCGTTCCGGAAGCGTCTTTCTGCACGTCAATTTGTGCAATTGTATTTGGATCAATAAATAAAAGTGGATCGGAATTGGGCGTGGTACCAAATGCATTTCCAATATTCGGCCTTGCAGTTCCTCCATCAAGAGGAACACCATCCACCACATATAAGGGATCGTTACCCGCACGAATAGATGAGGTACCCCGTATCTGGATGGTAGTTGCAGCGCCGGGCTGCCCACTGGTGTTAGTAACCTCTAGGCCGGGAACTTTATTTTGCAACAACTGGTCCGGGGAGTTAATAACACCCTGGTTAAAGTCTTTCGCTTTGATGGATGATACCGCTCCTGTTAAATCTTTTTTACGGGCAGAACCATAACCAATTATTACAACATCACTTAAAGACTGGCTGGAACTTTTGAGGATTACTTTCACACTGGAAAGGTCAGTAACGTCTACTCTCTGGGTCTCTGAACCTACATAACTAATTTGAAGAATGTGTGATTTGGGTGGAACATTGATGGAAAAGGTACCATCGGCCGCAGTTCTAACACCTGTTTTTTGTCCGACAACAACCACAGATGCATCAGCTAAAGGTGAGCCGTCGGCAGAAGTGACGGTTCCGGTAACTGTTCGTGTTTGCTGAGCCATTGTAAGGAAACAAAATAGCATGAACATGCCGCTAAGCAGGATTTTTTTTCTCATAATCAAGTAATTATTAAAGTGTTAATGTTTAATTGACGTGTAATTTACACACATTTGTTAAATAAATATCAATTTTGGAAAAAAAATGTAAAATTTTTTTTGTCATGATTTTGTTGTGATTATTCAATGCTTCGCATCAATCATTATTAAAATACGGAAACGATATTTTTTTTCGAAAAGTTGCTTGATCAATAAAATCAGACTAGCTTATTATTCTTGATAAAATCCTTCTTTCCTCACACAAATCCCCAAAAGCATAAAACCGATGATTCCATTCGTGAAACTTTGTAAAATGACCATTTTCTTGCTGGCTTCTTGCTGAACGCAGGCTGTTCTCCGGCTGGCATGTTGCTAACTTTAGCCATATCCCTGCAACAAACCAACAACATGGTATTAAGAAAACAGCTTTCAAATAGCTGGAAAAGGTGTCGCGGGCGGCATTGGCTCAACAGATATTCAATGACACAGGTTCGGCATAGACTAATTTTACAATGAAGATTCTTTATGGAGATACCTGATAAGATTGTATACTCTCATTGAAAGGTTTTTCATTCGGGGCGTCACTTCTTCTTCTGTAACCGGAGTAAATAAAGCAACGACATATCTGACATTACCATCGTCCACAATACCAACATCATTGGTATAAATACTCCACCATCCGGTTTTATGGAAGTACATAGAATTTGGTGGTAATCCTAACGATAGCTTCGTTGTGTCAAGCTGCCTGCCGAGCAATGCCTTCAACTGCATACTCACCCAGGGATTTATTAACTGATTCATATAAACTTTATACATAAAATCTGCTGCGTGTAGGGCACACGTTTCCGTGCCCCTAACAGAATCGTAACCGGGGTCTTCCAGCTTTCTACTCAAAAATTTTCGGGTAACCTCACTGCCATACCAACCCAAATTGTGTATGGTTTTGTTAATACTATCCCGCGTGGCAACATCAATTAAACAATTAGCCGCAGAATTATCACTACGTGTTATCATTAAATCCAACAGGTAATTAATCGTAACAGTATCACCTGCCTTTAAAAGTGGTCGTGGATCATATTTTATTTCTTTATATCTATCCACATCGTTAGGGGACCTGACGATGTATTGCTTCGACAATGAATATTCACCATTATAAACCTGCCTTAAAATTTCCATAGCCACATACATCTTATAGACTGATGCAGGGTAAATAAAATTGCTGCAGTCAACACACCCCAAAATGGGGTGCTTTCCATTTAGATCAACTACTGCAAACGAAATTTTTTCCATCCCGTCTTCGCCTGCATCCCAGGTGCTGTCTAAACCAACCTCGTGAACTATTTTTTTAAGTGAATCATTGAAGCGCTTTTCCTGTCGGAAATAGCCGGGAATTTTTATCTGCCCAATTGAACAGGAAATGAAAAGGAAAAACAATATGGCAGATAGAAGCGTTTTCAATTCTTGAGTATTACACATATATATATATAAGGTAACATAACTTTTTAAGCCTGTCAAAGGAACCGCACAAAAACGTCAGATCGCATTGGTTTCCCTAAAATGTTTTAGCATCTTAGTTGTTTCCTGGTTTAATTTGTTTTTGAAAAAGTTAGTTCCGCCAAACAATCTGCCTTTTAAACCAAATGCCTGCGTTGCCCATTTATGCAAATTGAAAGTATCAGTATGCCTTATGATTTTTGAATCTTTAAAGTCAAATTCAGCACCAACCACATTATGGACTTTTCTCCCGGTTCTGCCAAATGTATACCATGCTTCCCAATGAGCTGATCCTTTTTTTAATGAAGCGCTTATATCGGAATATTCAACTCTCAAATCCGAAGCATTCCTGCAAAGCATTCGCCACATTGCCCGCGCATCATCTACTTTTAATTCTCCAAAAGCGGGATCACAAAAGATGATATCATCATGATAACAGGAAATCATTATTTCTGCATCTTTGTTTTGAAAGGCTGTATAGAATTTTTCTATTAAGCCTTTCATGGGACTTATCATGCTGTCTAATATTAATTAATGAGACGAATCAGAACTCAAAATATTTATATAATTGTATAATATAACGAGTAGGCTTGTACGATTTTCAGCGGCAGATAAGGGAATTATTAATCAATCATAAGTATCAAAGCCTTTTGATCCTGATATTCTTATACCAAACGTCTTCACCGTGTTCCTGTAGTGAAATTTTTCCTTTTTTGAAAGTTCCAAAGTCCGGCATGTTTTTAAACTTGCTGATAGCAACCATTTTCTTCCAGTTATCGTTCCACAAAGTTGTTGAAAGAGTATGCACACCGTTCATGTAAAAATCCAGCTTGCCATTTAGTGATTTTATTTCTACATGATTCCATTCGCCCTGTGGCTTTGCCGCTTCTTTGGATGCCAGCAGATCATACAGGTCTCCGGCGCGGTGAGTATATAGCCTGGCATCATCATGCCCTTTGCGTGTAGGAGTACCGTTATCCAGCACCTGCATCTCCAATCCCGTTTCGTAAGTTGCACCATATTTCACGGTGTCTTCATGTATGTAGAATATAATACCGCTGTTTCCTTTAAAGCCGATTTTCCAATCAAGTTTTAAATCAAAGTTTCCGTACTCCTCATTGGTTACTAAATCCCCCTCTTCTTCGGGGTGACCTTTCAGGGCTGCTGCATCCAGCGCAAAAGCGCCATCATTTACACTCCATGCCTTGCTCACAGTTTTCTTACCCCAGGTATGCCAACCTGTGGTGGTTTTTCCATCAAATAATAATTTCCAACCGTCTTTTTTTTCCTGGGCCGTAAGTGCGTTATCCTGGGAAAAGCAACAACTGAAACTGAGAATTGTGAGTAATAAAAACAAGGTTGACTTTTGCATATTTGGGTTTTAAGGGATAAAAGAAATTGTAATTAATTAATAAATATGATTTAATAAAAACTAGTGAAGACCTAAAACTGAATTGATCAATTTCTCATCCTTTGCTGTTCCTGCAAAATCATCAAATGCTTTTTCCGTTACCGGGATAATATTTTTTTTGATGAACTCCGCTCCTTCTCTTGCGCCGGTTTCAGAATCCTTTAAGCAACATTCCCACTCCATTACGGCCCAACCGGGATAATCGTATGCAGCGAGCTTACTAAATATCGCTTTAAAGTCAACCTGGCCGTCGCCCAGGGAACGAAATCGGCCTGCCCTGTCAATCCAACTTTGATATCCACCATACACTCCCTGTTTACCAGTTGGATTAAATTCCGCATCTTTCACATGAAAAGCACGTATGCGTGAGTGATAGTTATCTATATACGCAAGATAGTCGAGGCACTGCAAAACAAAATGTGAAGGATCGTATAACAGACATGCCCTTGAATGAAAATTGACTTCTTCTAAAAACATTTCATAAGTAATTCCATCATGCAAATCTTCGCCGGGATGAATTTCGTAACATACATCAACGCCGTTTTCATCAAACACATTTAATATCGGCAACCAACGGGCAGCCAATTCTTTAAACCCGGTATCAACCAAACCCGCCGGACGTTGTGGCCAGGGATAAACCATGGGCCAAAGCAAAGCTCCGCTGAAGGTTGCATGAGCACTCAAACCAAGATTTTTAGAAGCCTTCGCTGCAAAAGTTAATTGTTCAATTGCCCAATCGGTTCTGGCTTTGGAATCGCCATGAACTTCTTTCGGTGCAAAGCCATCAAATACTTTATCATAAACAGGATTTACTGCTACCAACTGGCCCTGTAAATGTGTTGACAGTTCTGTAATCTGTAAGCCGCAATCATTTACCAATCCTCTTAATTCATCGGCATAGGTTTTACTTTCGGCAGCCTTTTTCAAATCAATACAGCGAGCATCCCAGGTTGGTATCTGAACACCTGTAAAACCAAGATCTCTTGCCCAAAGGCAAATAGATTTCATATCGTTAAATGGTGGTTTATCGCCAAGAAACTGTGCCAAAAAAATTCCGGGACCTTTAATTGTTTTCATGATGCTTATTTAGCCTCTCCTCTCCTTCAACAAGCTCAATATCGACTTCGAAAACCCGGGAGAAGAAAAGGATTATTAATAAATTATATTTTAAAATCGGTCCACTTTTCGGTTGACTGACCAGATGCCACAACATTTTCTATAAATGCCATACCGCGAACGCCATCATCGGCGCCGGGAAAATCGAGCATCTCTTTTGTAGGTTCTTTGCCCTCCATTTTTGCCATTAATGTTTGGGCAAAATTGTGATAAATATTTCCAAACGCTTCCAGATAACCTTCCGGATGGCCACCGGGCGTTCTGCAATTTTTTGTTGCAAAGCTGCTTAACACATTTGTGTAGTTAGCACCAGCCCGTAAAATTTCAGTGGGTTTGTCGAGCCATTTAACCAACAAAGTATTGGGTTCCTGTTGTATCCATTCTATACCACCCTTCTCTCCATATATCCTGATCTTCAAATTATTTTCTTCACCTGCAGCAATTTGAGTTGCGCTTAATACACCTGCTGCACCATTGTCAAATTTTAGTAAAACGCTTCCGTCATCATCGAGATGGCGGCCTTCAACCATTACATTTAAATCGGCACAAAGCTTCGTAATCTTTAATCCTGAAATATATTCCGCAAGATGCGCCGCATGTGTTCCTATATCTCCCATCGCACCTGCTTTTCCTGATTTCTTTGGATCGGTGCGCCAGGCTGCCTGTGCATTTCCTTCACGCTCCGATAATTTGCTTAACCACCCTTGCGAATATTCAACATATATTTTCCTGATCTTTCCAAAAACGCCATCCTTCATCATTGCTTTTGCCTGCTTCACCATCGGGTATCCCGAGTAAGTATGAGTAAGGCATAATACTAACCCCGTTTCATTAACCTTCTTTTGTAGTTGCTTCGCTTCATCTATAGTAAATGTCATTGGTTTTTCAACAACAACGTTGAAGCCATTTTCAAGCGCCATCATTGCCGGGCCAAAGTGGGCAAAGTTGGGAGTAACGATCGTTATAAAATCTATCCGCTTATCAGCCGGCATTTTGCTTTCATTGGCAATCATTTCTTCATAGGTAAGGTATGTTCTGTCTGCAGGAAGAAATAATTCTAATCCCGATGCCTTTGCAATATCAGGATTGATACTTAATGCTCCGCAACATAATTCAATTAGTCCATCCATGTTGGCAGCAATGCGATGAATGGCACCGATGAACGCATCTTTACCACCACCTACCATTCCCATTCTTAGTTTTCTCATATCAAACAATTTTAATGTGTCAATTTTTTGTAAATATAAAGGGATGCAAAAAATAAAAAAAAATGAAAAAAAAATTTAGCTAAAAAGTTTTCTTGTTTTAAATATAGTACATTTAAACTTTCCATTCCTGGCCACTTAATAATAGTTAATGAAATTAACCACACGATTGCAGCTTTCTTTCATGATGTTTGTGGAATTCTTTATATGGGGTGCATGGTTCGTAACGCTGGGAACTTTTCTTGTAAATAATCTACATGCTAACGGGGCTCAAACAGGGTCAGTATTTTCAACACAATCGTGGGGAGCTATTATCGCTCCATTTATTATCGGTTTAATTGCCGACAGGTATTTTAACGCAGAAAAAATACTTGGTGTTTTGCATCTCGTTGGAGCTGCGTTAATGTTCCAGATGTATAGAGCCGGCGGAGTAACCTCTGTGTATCCCGAAATATTTTTTTACTACTTACTAGTGTACATGATTTTATACATGCCTACTCTTGCATTGGTCAATTCAATTTCGTTTAACCAAATGAAAGATCCCGAAAAAGAATTTTCAAGCATAAGAGTCTGGGGTACCATTGGCTGGATCGTAGCAGGGCTAATGATAAGTATTGTTTTTCTTTGGGATGAAGAGGCAAACGTAAAAGCTGGCTTAATGAGAAACACATTTTTATTAGCGTCTATCGCCTCCCTGATCCTGGGGTTATTCAGTTTTACTTTACCCAAAACTCCGCCGAAGATTGCACCAGGAACGAAAGTTACTTTATCAGATATTTTGGGATTGGATGCTTTAAGACTTTTAAAAAACAAGAACTTTTTAATATTTTTCATTGCGTCCATTCTCATCTGCATTCCTTTGTCATTTTACTACCAGGACGCGAACCAGTTTTTATCTAATATTGGCGTTACGAAACCTACCGGCAAAATGGCTATAGGGCAGGCTTCCGAAGTGATATTTCTTTTATTGCTGCCCGTCTTTTTTAAAAAATATGGCATTAAAAAAACAATTCTTGTGGGTATGTTTGCCTGGGCATTGCGATATGCATTGTTTGCCTATGGCAATGCCGGCGACCTGAGCTTTATGCTTATTGTCGGAATTGCATTGCATGGAGTTTGTTACGATTTCTTTTTTGTTACAGGACAAATTTATACCAATAGTAAGGCGGGCGAAAAATACAAGAGTGCAGCACAGGGATTGATAACCCTGGCAACGTATGGTATCGGAATGCTGATAGGATTTAAAATTGCCGGGCTCGTAACAGATATGTATACAAGTTCAGCTTCCCTATTTAACTGGAAGATGATCTGGCTTATTCCTTCCGGTATTGCAATGGTTGTTTTTCTTTTGTTCGCGGTTTCATTCAATGAAAAAAAAGAAAACGCTATTAACGATCAAAACATGAAAATATAAATAATGAGTTCAAAACAAAACAGGAGAACCGTTCTAAGAAATATTGCCCTTGGCACCTCCGCAGTAATAGCTGCTCCGGCTATCTCTTTTGCAAAAAATTTTGAAGATAAAAAGCCATACAAGTTGAAAGGAAATATTAATCATTCAGTTTCCAGGTGGACATTTGGTTATCTTTCATTAGATGATTTGTGTGAAGCGGTAAAGGAAATCGGTTTCGGCGCAATTGACCTTGTTGGCCCGAAAGACTGGCCTACGTTACAAAAACACGGCATTTACAGTTCCATGTGTTACACTGCGGGCAAAAACGATCTATACAATGGTTTGGATAATATTGCAAACCATGAGTTATTGATTAAAGAATATCTCGAAACGATTCCAATAATGGCTAAAGCGGGTTATAAAAACCTGATCTGCTTTAGCGGCAAGCGTGAGGGAATGGACGATGAAATGGGATGGAAAAACTGCCAGGTTGCGTTGGAAAAGATTTTACCCACAGCTGAAAAGAACGGTGTTACGATGGTAATGGAATTGCTTAATAGCAAAATTGATCACAAAGATTATATGTGCAACCACGTGGAATGGGGAGCGGAGCTATGCAAGCGTGTTGGCTCGGATAATTTCAAATTATTATTTGATATCTATCATATGCAAATACAGGAAGGCGATATCATTAGAAATATCCGCGATTATCATCAATATATTGCACATTATCATACGGGAGGCATTCCCGGCAGGCATGAAATAAACGATTCACAGGAATTGCATTACCCCGCTGTAATGAAAGCAATTGTTGAAACAGGATATAAAGGTTACGTAGCGCAGGAATTCATGCCAACTTATCCTGATAAATTGGATTCTTTAAGAGAAGCCATACAGATTTGCGATGTATAATAAACAAAAAAGCCAATGGGCAATGATCAGTGGTTAATGGTCAATAGGTTAACAACGAAAAAAACTTACGTAATAACTAATGACAATTGACTTAATGACAAATTATTAAAAGCGACTTATTAAAATATCAACCTAATTTAAATTTATAATATTAATATTCTATGGCAGACAACACTTACGATGCTATTGTTATTGGTTCAGGAATTTCGGGAGGCTGGGCCGCAAAGGAACTCACCGAAAAGGGCCTGAAAACAATAATGCTTGAAAGAGGTAAAAACATTGAGCATGTAAAGGATTATGTAAATGCAACCAAAGGTCCCTGGGAATTTCCACACCGCGGCGGACGCACACAGGAAATGATTAAGGATTATCCTGCATTAAGAAGGGATTATCCGCTAAATGAAATGAATCTCGACTGGTGGGCCGATGATCAAAAATCTCCTTACACTGAGGTTAAACGCATGGATTGGTTCAGGGGTTATCATGTGGGTGGCCGCTCTCTTTTATGGGGGCGCCAAAGCTATCGCTGGAGCGATTTGAGTTTTGAAGCCAATCTAAGAGATGGTGTAGCCATCGACTGGCCTATCCGCTATAAAGACATTGAACCCTGGTACACTTATGTTGAGAAGTTTGCCGGCATCAGTGGTGGAAAAGAAGGTTTACCACAACTGCCCGATGGTCATTTTTTACCCGCCATGGAAATGAATTGCGTAGAGAAAGATGTGCAGGCTCGAATTAACGGGCACTACAAGACCAAGAGAATGATTATGGGGCGTACGGCCAATATAACAGAGCCATTACCGGGAAGAACCAATTGTCAATATAGGAACAAATGTTGGCTCGGATGCCCGTTTGGGGGATATTTCAGCACGCAGTCTTCTACTTTACCAGCCGCAATGGCAACGGGCAACTTAACCGTACGCCCGTGGTCGATTGTTACAAAAATCTTATACGATAAGGACACTAAAAAAGCAACAGGTGTTGAAGTGCTGGATGCTGAAACCAATAAAACCTATCAATATTTTGCAAAGATTATTTTCCTGAATGCGTCTACTTTTAATAGCGCATGGATTCTTATGAACTCGGCAACTGATGTTTGGCCCGATGGATTAGGAAGCAGCAGCGGAGAATTGGGACACAATATCATGGATCATCACCTGGGTGTTGGCGCTTCGGGTAGGGTTGACGGTTATGAAGACAAATATTATTATGGAAGACGTGCCAATGGCATTTACATACCGCAATACCGAAATATATTAGGTGACAAAAGAGATTATTTAAGAGGCTTCGGATACCAGGGCGGAGCCAGTAGGGACGGATGGAGTCGTAGCGTTGCTGAAATAAGCATCGGCGGAGATTTCAAGGACGCGTTGGCAGAACCGGGAGAATGGTCAATGGGCATTGGAGGCTTCGGAGAAATACTTCCCTATCATGAAAATAAAATGACGATAGACAAAAACAAAAAAGATGCGTGGGGCCTTAATGTAATTTCCTTTGATGCAGAATGGAAAGAAAATGAAAGGAAGATGCGCATTGATATGAAGAATGATGCCATTGAAATGCTCGAAGCAGCCGGGGTTAAAGATGTAAATGGACACGATGGTGACGGAACTATCGGCAGAGGCATACACGAAATGGGAACCGCCCGCATGGGGAATGATCCTAAAACATCTGTGCTAAATAAATGGAACCAGGTATGGGATGCTCCTAATGTTTTTGTAACAGACGGTTCTTTTATGGTTTCTGCCAATTGTGTAAATCCATCATTAACCTACATGGCTATGACGGCAAGAGCCGCCGACCATGCCGTAAGCGAATTAAAAAAACGTAATATTTAATATTATTCTGTTACGCCTCTGATTATTACCTCTAAAAAAAGATATAATGAGTAAAGAAAAGGAAATTTCAAAACCAGGTTATCCAAGAAGAAGATTTTTGAAAGATGCCGGATTCGTAGCCACCGGATTTATGATAGTTCCACGGCATGTTTTAGGTGGCAAAGGATTTATCGCTCCCAGTGATCGTTTGACTATTGCGAGCGTAGGGGTTGGCGGAAAAGGCGAAGACGATATCAATCACTTCTACGCAGGCGGTAAGGCCGACATTGCTTTTCTCTGCGACGTAGATGACAGGCAGGCTGCCAACTCTGTGAAAAAATTTCCCAAGGCAAAATATTACAAAGACTACAGGGAAATGTTTGACAAGGAACATAAAAGTTTTGATGCAGTTTCAGTCTCTACTCCCGATCACACCCATGCCGTAGCTGCTTATTCTGCTATGCAACTTGGCAAACATGTATATGTTCAAAAACCACTCACCCACGACGTATACGAGGCAAGAGCACTAACGAAGGCGGCTAAACGCTTTAAAGTGGTAACGCAAATGGGCAACCAGGGCGCTTCCGGAGACGGTATACGGCAATTGATGGAGTGGTACGATGCGGGCGTTATTGGCGATGTGCACACCGTTTATTGTTGGACGAACAGGCCTGTTTGGCCGCAGGGAATTCCCAGGCCTTCCATTGCGACTCCCATACCTAAAGAATTGGATTGGAACTTATGGCTAGGAACCGCCCCTGAAAAAAATTATTTTGACAACCTGGTCCCCTTTAACTGGCGGGGTTGGTGGGATTATGGTACCGGCGCATTAGGCGACATGGGATGCCATATTGTACAACCTGCTTTCGGAGTGCTTAACCTTCAATATATAAATTCAGTTCAGGCAAGTGTTGGCAGTGTTTATGTTGGTGAATTTCAACGAGGATATTTCCCTGAAAGCTGCCCGCCGTCAAGTCATGTAATTATGAAATTTCCAAAGACGGATAAAACACTGGGGCCAGTTGAAGTTCATTGGATGGATGGTGGCATTCAACCTGAAAGACCAGCAGAGTTAGGCCCTAATGAAACTTTTGGTGATGGTGGCAATGGCACTTATTTTATCGGCACAAAAGGTAGTATGATGTGCGGCACTTATGGCGCCAATCCGCAATTGCTACCCACGTCCAGAACAAATGAAGTGAAGGTTCCGGTAAAATATCCGCGTATACCAGGTAGCGCCGAAGGCCACTACGAGCAATGGGTTGAGGGATGCATCGCAGGATATGGTAATGCAAAAATGGATTCAGACTTTGAAGTTGCAGGACCGCTCACCGAAGCGTTGCTAATGTCGAACCTGGCCATAAGAGGATTTGATATCAGGAAGCCAAAGCCCAACAGCAAAGACTTCGACTATCCCGCCCGTTATGTAGAGCTTTTGTGGGATAATGATGCTATGAAAGTTACTAACGTTGATGACGTAAACGAATTTATAAAACGTAACTACCGCGAAGGTTTCGGTGTTACCATGTAAATAATTTTTTAAAAATACAACTATGAATAGAAGAGAAGCAGTACAATATATTTCGCTCCTGGTAGGAGGTACTATTGTAGGAAGTCACTATTTTTTAGAAGGCTGCAAAAGTAAGACAGGTGTTTCTATGACCTTTACGCCTGGGGACGTCTCTTTCCTCGATGAAGTAGCTGACACGATCTTACCTGCAACAAAAACACCGGGCGCTAAGGCGGCCAAGGTGGGACAGTTTATGACCGTGATGGTAAATGATTGTTATGAAGCGCCTGATCAGACAATTTTCCATGAAGGTATATCCAAACTTGATGAGGCATCAAACAAAAAAAATGGAAAATCTTTTATGGATAGCACTCCCCAGCAACGCCACGATTTATTGGTTGAACTTGATAAGGATGCGAGAGAATTCCAGAAAAAGACAGATGATTATTTCAACGCCATGACCGATGAACAGAAGCATGAAATGGCAATGCAAAAAGACAAAGAAGGAACCGATCCGCGGGCAGCGAAGTTGCGTGAGAATCCAAATTATTACTTTATACTAATGAAACAGCTCACACTATTGGGCTATTTTACTTCCGAAATCGGGTGTAAACAAGCACGGCGTTACGTTGAAACTCCGGGGAAATTTGAGGGATGCGTTCCATACACAAAGGGAGATAAAGCCTGGACTTAGTATTTTATCAGCTTAAAAAAATTATTCCACGGGTCCACAAAGAACACAAAGAAATATTCTCCCTCATTCCTAATCGGGACATGCTTTCGCAAAGCCAATTTTTTGGTGCACATTTTGACTTGGCTGGAAGATCGATTATTAATAGGTTGGCATAACGCCAGATAGTGCAGGTTGATGAACCATATAACTCCCCCCAAAACGACCAAAAAACTCTTTTAACAATTTTTGGTAAAGTTATTGAAATGAGGTTGTCAAAATTTTACCTGTGATGAAGAGAATTATTTTTATCGTTGCTTTTATAATGTCAATACTGATATTTAGTTGCGGCCGGAAGACGCATCCCGCAAAAACATCATCAGAAAAAGCCACTGCCAAAACTGATACCTCTTCAACAACAAAAACGGCGATGAGAAAAAAGGCCAGACCCGTTATTCCCAAAGTAATCATTGTGAATGACAACGCTGCTCAAAAAAGTGTTGACGGAAGGCTCTACTACGATATAATGGGCCACCGGTATTGGCGCAATTATAAAGATGGCAAGTATTACCTGTTCAATAAGTCAATGTATAATAATCCTGATTTTAAAAATCCGGGGTAATGTCTTCGTTTATAAATATTCCAGGCGACTGACGGGCACGATTTCATCAGGCAAAATTTCTGCATCATATCCAAATTCATTCAGCAGATTGATAAGTGGAGAAGGCTCAATCTCCGAAATTTCACATTCTATCCGGAGAATTTTATCGCAATCTTCCAGGTCAAAATTAGCCCTGTAATGAGTATATGTTTTATGAATCTGGTCAACCAATACATTAGCATGAGAAGAATCTTCCACATTTGTTTTAAAGACTTCTACCATAATATCGTTAGTTAATTATGAATGAATTTCTGAACCAGATATTGAAAACTGCTTTCCCGTCTTGAGCCATTTTCAAATCTAGCGGTTGGGTATAAATTGCCACCCAACATTCAGGAAGACGATTGTGTTGCAATTATGTTTTAAACTTCTTCAGTTTTTATATCCATTATTTTTTTCCCGTAAAACCCGAAGAATCCTTTCCAGTTGGTGAATATGCCTTTGCGTATGATATAAAACAAAATGCATTAACTCCAATTTTGTTATTTCGCCAAATACAGGCAGGTTTATGATTTCACCAAGATTTACTTTAATCCTTGCATCCTTTAATTGTGCAATAGATTTTTTAAACGCATCTACAACCAATTCTTTGTTGTAAGGTTTATTTTCAGGAACAATAAATTCCGGCGATTGAAATTTAGTCTCAAAATTTAAAAACATTTTCTTTAAATGGGGAGCCCCTTCCTCCGGATTTCTCCCGGCAGCTTTTCCTTCCATCTGCAATCCCTGGGCAATTGCTTTGTTTGATTTGGTAACATGCGTTGCCAGTTGTGCCGCTGTCCAGCTACCTTCAAAAGGAATTGCGTTTATCTCAGGTCCGTTAGTTGAAGAAATTAGACTTAGCATTTCCTCCCAGGTTGCATCCAAAGAGGTGAAAAGCTCTTTTGTATTTACTGTGTCGGTTGTCATAATTATATTTTAATTAAGTTATCCTTCTATTACAGATAAGATATTTCCCGCCGGATCTTTAAACCAGGCAACCTTGGGGCCATGTTGATTTCTGCTGATTCCCCTGGCGTCGGTCCCTAATTCTTTGTACTGTTCAAATACTATCCCTTTCGCTGTGAGTTCATCAACAGCCTTATCAATATTATCAACCGGAAAATTTAAGATTGTAAATGTCGCCGGCTCATGATTGGGTTTCGGATAAATTAGAATTTTGTTATTGCCTTCTGTGTACAGGTCGAGCAATCCCATTGGGTTATCGGTGACTTCCAAACCCAGGACGTCGCCATAAAATTTTTTTGCCTTTTGCAGATCATCAACAGAAAATCCGCTAAATGCCTTCGAGTTTGTCAACATGTTTTTCTATTTATTAGCTTTAAAAATTATCATTCATTTTTTAATCTTTCATTTTAACCAGGCACATCATTTCGTTGTCATTTTTATACCATTCAATAGCTGGTTTCGTTTTATTCACCCGCGGATCCTGTATTATTTCGTAGAATACATCCTTAATGCAATCAGTTTTCTTTTGCCAGTCAATAACAGTACTCGTTAAATATTCCCCGCGCTGAATTTTTAATTTTTCATAATTATATTGCTCAGCTTCGCCGTCAACCTTCTCTTCGGCTACTGCATAATAGACCATTTTACCACCTTTAAATTCACTTATACCATAATAAGAACGTTCGCCTGCGCGGTCACCCGTCATTTTTATTAGTTCATCAAAAGCTTCTCCAATGCCTGATGGAAATGTTTTTACCTGCCGCCCAAAAACTGTTATATCATGTGGAAGATCATATTTTTCCATTTTGATTTATTTAATTTCAATACAAACCTACAATCATCATGCAGGAAAATGCGGGTGCAAATGCGCCAATGTAAAGGGTTGATTACGACAAGAACATTTTCTAACTTTATGGCATTAAAAATGCTCTAAAAAATTAAACAAATTATGAAACACGTTTCAATCCTCGTACTAAAGGGGCATACCAGCGTTGTTAATATCGAGGGTTCGCACCAGATATTTAATGATGTAAATACTATATTAAAAGGTATGGATCGTCCTCCCCTGTTTAAAGTTCAGTTAGTGGGTATTTCAAAAGAAACCAGCCAGCGTAATGGCCTGTTTAAAATTGACGCAGACGTGTTAATTGATGAGGTAAAAAAGACAGACCTCATAATTATTCCTGCAATTCACGGCGATCCGAAAATAATGATGCAAAACAATGCTCCGTTTATTCCATGGATTATAAAACAATATAAAGCAGGTGCTGAGGTAGCCAGCCTGTGCATTGCTTCCTTCTTTCTTGCAGCAACGGGTTTGTTAGATGGAAAGCAATGCGCTACACACTGGATAGCGGCTAATGATTTCAGGAATGCTTTTCCGCAGGTTAATTTGGTTGACGATAAAATTATGACTGAAGAAGATGGCATTTATACCAGTGGCGGCGCTTATTCTTTTACTAATTTACTGGTATACATTATAGAAAAATATGCCGGTCGCGATGTAGCCGTTCTGATTGCTAAAATGTTTATGATCGATATAGATCGCATTAGTCAATCGCCGTTTATAATTTTTAAGGGGCAAAAAACACATGACGATGAACCGATAAAACAGGCGCAGGAATACATTGAAAATAATTTTGAAGAAAAAATTACGATTGACCAGTTGGCATCGATGTTTGCCCTCGGAAGAAGAAATATGGAACGAAGGTTTAAGAAAGCAACAGCCAACACCGTAACAGAATATATTCAGCGTGTAAAAATAGAAGCGGCAAAAAAGAATTTAGAAAAAGGACGTAAGAATGTGAATGAAGTAATGTATGAAGTTGGTTATTCTGATACCAAAGCATTCAGAACTATATTTAAAAGAATTACCGGACTATCTCCAATTGAATATAGGAGTAAGTATAACAGGGAGGCAGTAGCTTAAAAATCTATACACACAATTTGAAACGGCACATAAGTAGTCGGCATGCTAATGATGTAATTCTTTTGTAATTAATGGATACACCGTCGAATTAAAGTATTTTTTTATTTCCTTTTTATCGAGCTGGTCACCGGGATGAATATATCGTACTATTCCGCCGGCATCTAAAATGATACTCGTCGGAAAACCATTATTATTATTCAGTCTATAACATTCATCCCGCGTTAGTGAATAGATGGGATAACCGATATTAAATTTCTTTTTTATCAGGGCTATCTTCTTTGGATTCTCAAAGGTGAACGATACGAACTCAAAGGTTTTATTTTGCCGGTACTTATTATATAATTTATTCAATTCATCCATTTCCGCTATGCAAGGCGGGCAAGCTGCAAACCAAAAATTTATAAAAACCACCTTTCCATTTAAGGTACTGTTTGAACATCCTTTATTATTTGAGTAAGCCGAAAAATGAGGAAATGGTTTATTAATAAAGTCGCCGTTTTTCTTGTCCATCAGAATTAAAAATGAATCCGCAGTCATTGTATTTTTTCCCGATGCGGTATTTTGACTATAACATAAGGTTGTCATCAAAATAAAATAAACAACCAGCACCTCTTTCATTTAATATCTGTGAGTTTATTGATTTGGATTGAAATCAAAAAAATATTTGCCCCGATCAAGCGCATCAACATAAAGAATGATTTCATTATTTAGAATATGGCTCTCGAGTGTTATAGCATCAACCGCAAAAGTCTGGCTCACAAATTTTTCTGAAGTGCCATTTTTCTTATAGTTGTAAATGATTACAGATTGAACAATGTATTGATCCCGGTAATCGTCAGTCCTCGCCGGCAACAATATCTTGCTGGCAATATCTTCATAGTAATTATTTTCTTTTATTTCGCAATTGTCCAGATCAATAATTATTTTTTCTCCATTCTGCTTTAGATTATTTTCATATTCAGTTAATTCCTTTTGCATATTCCCGGGTGTTATGGCGTCTATAAATTACTAACTAATTCGCGAAAAGTGGTAAAGTGTTTGAAATTATTTGATTGTAAAATAGATAACTTCATGCAAATTATAATTAATGAGATTTCTATTTGTAATTGTTTGCTTTTTTATAACGAGTAATTCAAAAGCCCAAACCGATTCGCTGTCTTTAAAGTTTCCCATTGATTCCAATTATTTTTCTTCCTTCGATGGCACTAAAATTTATTACGAAGTGCGTGGCGAGGGCAAGCCGGTTTTGCTGGTTCATGGTTTTATCGTTAACAGTAATTCCTGGAAGCATGCCGCGTTGTATAACGATTTGCTCAATAATGGCTACAAGGTAATTGTTTTAGATATGCGTGGTAACGGAAAATCGGGCAAGCCCCATGATTCAACAGCTTATGACAATGACGCGGAATCAAAGGATATTATGCTGCTGATGAATTTACTCAAAATAAAACAATATAGCGTGGTCGGCTATTCGAGAGGTTCAATTATCACAGCAAGGTTATTAGTTCTTGATAAAAGAGTAAAGAATGCCGTATTGGGTGGCATGGGCATTGATTTCACCAATCCTGAATGGCCAAGAAGAATTATGTTTTATCATGCTTTAAGAGGCGATTCTGTTCCGGAATTAAAAGGTTTGATTGATTACGTACAGCAACAAAAATTAGATCAGCTTGCGTTGGCTTATTTACAAAGATCGCAACCATCAACAAGTAAAGAAGCGCTTGGTAAAATAACAAAGCCGGTATTGGTTATTAGCGGAAGCGAAGATGCTGACAACGGTTCTTCTCACGAGTTGGCAAAGCTTTTACCTAACAGCACGGTGGCAACTGCTCCGGGCGATCATAACCATGCATCGGCCACCAACGAATTTTCCTCAGCCGTTATTAGTTTTTTACGAAAGAATAATTATTGATGTTGCTACTAAAAAGCCATTAAAGCGTGAAGCCATCACTTTGTGATGTTTGCTCTTCTATCGAAAAATTCCAATATAAAATCAGCATACTTAATTTGCGATCAAACCGATTTTTATTTTTACCATTCATGCAAATAAAAAATCTATGAGAATACTTATTGATATGGACGATGTAATTGCAGACGCCGAAGAGCGCTTCAATGAATGGTATGAACGGGATTTTGGCGTACACTATACTAAAGAGGACCTTAAAGGAACAAAGCTGCACCTTGTGGTTCCCGAAGAACACAGGAAAATCGTAAAAGGTTATCCGCATCAGAAAGAATTTTTTAGGGACCTCCCTGTAATTAAGAACAGCAGGGAAATAATAGAAGAGCTCAATAACAGGTTTGAAGTTTATATCGCATCGGCAGCCATGGAATTTCCACATTCTTTACCTTACAAGTACCAATGGCTCGATAAACATTTCCCATTCATTCACTGGAAGCAAAGAATATTTTGCGGCGACAAAAGTGTTTTAAAAGGTGATATTTTAATTGACGATCACGACTTCAACTTATCGGTATTTAATGGAAGAGCCATAATGTTTACAGCGGCGCATAATGCTAATGATACCAAATACGAGCGTTTGAATAACTGGCTCGATGCAGAGAAATTATTTGATTTGAAATGACTTAATCTCTACGCTCTAACCGGTATCTATTCCGCAATCGGAACACCAAAATAAAACGTGGTTCCTTTGCCTTCTTCACTCTCAAACCAAATTTTACCATCGTGCCTGCTAATAATATCTTTTACAATGTAAAGACCCAGGCCCATCCCGGGATACGTGTGTGAGCTCTCTCCCGTAACCCTGTAAAATTTTTGGAATATTTTATCCTGCTGGCCTTTTGGTATGCCGATTCCAAAGTCTTGAACAGAACAAATGGCCAGATCGTTTTTTACTTCAAGTCTTACAATAATCTGTTTATTGCGAGGAGAATATTTTACCGCGTTAGTAAGAAAATTGCTGATTGCCTGTGTAATTCTTTCTTTGTCACCCCAAATATTGGCCGGGTTATTTTCCGCAAGAATTATATTATGTGTCGGCGTAGTACGTTGCATTTCTTCCGCCACTTCGGCGAGTGTGTTAGTTAAACTCATTTTCTCTTTATTATAAACCAATATTCCCTGGTCGAGTTTTGTGGTGTCAAGTAAATCATTTATTAATACAGTAAGCTTATCAATCTGCCCGTCCATCTTAGCATACATACTTTTTCTCTCATCACCCATTTCATGTCCGTTCATCGACAATATCTGCGTGTACGCCTTTAAAGAGGTAACCGGTGTTTTTAATTCATGGCTTGCTATATTTAAAAATTCATCTTTTTGTCGCATTAATTTTTCGGTTGCGAGACGCGATTCTTCCAATTCCAAATTGGTTCTATGCAGGTTTTGATTGGTTAGTTCCAGCTGTTCGGTACGTTCCCGAATAATCTGCTCCAACATAAGTGGAGACTTCAGCGCCAGCGCTTTGGGAATCACTTTGTATAATCCTACCACAGCCATCCATGATACCACGGCGGTAATAAATAAAACCACGGCAGAAACGCGATAAACCGGGTACCAAAACATAACAGCATCAAACACGTGTGTAAACCCGCAAGCCAAAATAAAAAGAAGAAACAACCAGAAAATTCTTAGAAAGGGCAGTTTATTTTTCGATTTTTTAATAACATAGTAAAGTATCAACGGAATGGAAAAATAAGCCAGGGCTATCAACACACTTGAGATGATATAAAGCCAGCCATGAAAAGATGTCCATCTTCCGCAATGCCAGCGTGCCGGAAAATTATCGGCACTGAAAAGTTTGCTGAAAAAATCTGAAATTTCACGCATAAATCTTTTTTTAAATAAATGCAATTTAGCATTAATCAAGGTATCACTTATACGGGCCTGCGTCGTGGCAACATTCACAATTTGCAACAGCTCGTGTAACATGCTGCGCTAATTTTCTTCAAATTCTTACCAGCAACAAACTCTATTGTTATGCAACTGTTACGCCGTTTCTTTGCATTAAATAATGAGCCGGCAAATATTATTTCAATCGAATTACAGACTTAACAAATGAATGATCTCTTAGCAGCAAGAACACAAATGGCTTTTTCGCTGGGTTTCCACATCATATTCGCCTGCATCGGGATGACGATGCCTGTTCTCATGGCATTCAGCGAATGGCGCTGGCTTCGTACCGGCAAAGAAGTTTTTTTGGATATTACAAAAGCCTGGTCAAAAGGAGTCGCCATTTTTTTTGCCGTAGGCGCTGTATCGGGTACAGTACTCTCATTTGAACTCGGTTTATTGTGGCCTACTTTTATGAAACATGCCGGCGCAATTATTGGGATGCCTTTCTCGTGGGAAGGAACTGCGTTCTTCGTGGAGGCGATAGCGTTAGGTATATTTCTGTACGGGTGGAACAAATTAAATAAATGGATTCATTGGGCATCCGGAGTTATTGTTAGTATATCAGGAGTCATCTCGGGAATTTTCGTGGTTTCGGCAAATTCCTGGATGAACAGCCCTTCCGGCTTTGATTGGGTAAATGGCCAGGCCATTAATATTGATCCCGTAAAAGCCATGTTTAACGCAGCGTGGCTGGAACAATCTATCCATATGACCCTGGCAGCATTTATTGCAACATCATTTGCCGTTGCAGGCGTTCATGCTTATTTGATTATAAGAAAAGGCGCCAATGCTTTTCATTCGCAAGCCGTAAAAACAGCCTTGATCTTTGGTTCAGTTGCGGCCGTATTACAGCCGTTCAGTGGTGATTTTTCAGCGAAGGATGTGGCTAAACGTCAA
The DNA here is from genome assembly GCF_057362405.1 of Ginsengibacter sp. Taxonomy (NCBI): domain Bacteria; kingdom Pseudomonadati; phylum Bacteroidota; class Chitinophagia; order Chitinophagales; family Chitinophagaceae; genus Ginsengibacter; species Ginsengibacter sp. The sequence continues at coordinate 3,012 of NZ_JBMQQG010000075.1, read as the reverse complement.
CCCGAAAAACTGGCTGCGCTGGAAGGTTTGTATAAAACAAGTAAACCCGCCGAACTCTTAATAGGCGGTATACCCAATGACAAGGAAGAAAAGGTAAATTATGCTATTGGCATTCCCGGGGGATTAAGTTATCTCGCTAAAGGAGATGTGAACGCGGAAGTGACAGGCCTTGACAAATTTGCAAAGGAAGATTGGCCACCGGTACCCATTACCCATATTGCCTTCCAGGTGATGGTGGCATCAGGATTTTTTCTTGCTTTTGTTTCCGTATTGTATTTGATATTTAGCATTCGATGGCGAAACGTATTTATTAAAAAATGGTGGCTGATATTAATTGCGTGTACGACACCGTTAGGCTTTCTTGCCGTGGAGGCTGGCTGGACCGTAACCGAAACAGGAAGGCAGCCCTGGATCATTTATGGAATTATGCGAACAAGAGATGCCGTATCGCCCATGCCGGGATTGCATTATTCTTTCTATGTAATTACGCTTGTATATATTTTGCTGTCATTAATAATTATATGGCTTATGAAGCGACAGATCAAATACATCTCGCAATACTACCGAACCGCTAATGAAACATAAATGCTTAGTATCATCATCATCATATTAGCAACAGCTTTTCTCCTGTACACTTTACTGGGTGGTGCCGATTTTGGCGCAGGCATTATAGAAAGCCTTGCCGGCAGGAGAGAAGAAGTAACTATTTCAAAGGCGATAGCACCTGTGTGGGAAGCTAACCATGTATGGCTGATACTGGCGGTGGTAATATTGTTCACAGCCTTTCCAACAGTGTACTCTTCCTTATCAACAGTACTGCATATTCCTTTGATGATTGTATTGCTTGGAATCATCAGCCGGGGCACTGCCTTTACATTCAGGCACTATGATGTGGTGCTCGATAAATCGCATAAATATTATACCATACTTTTTCGGGTATCCAGTTTCGTTACCCCCATTTTCCTGGGAATAATTTTAGGTGCCATGATGCTGGGCAGAATAACTTTCGATACTTCGCGAAGTTTTTATGAAGTATTTATGGCTCCCTGGCTAAATGTCTTTTGCATTTCGATGGGTATATTTGCCGCTTCGCTCTTTGCATATATTTCTGCTATTTTTTTGGTAGGCGAAACGAAGATTGAAAGGGAAAGGAAGATGTATGTACGCTTGTCAAAACGCTTTATGATTGGCACGATGCTTACCGGTCTATTAGTTTTTATAACAGCATCCGTTTCAGGCCATAATTTGTTGAAGCAGTTTTCTAATTCTGTAACAAGCATTGTAACGCTCGTAGCAGCAACCATACTTTGCCCTGTTATCTGGCATTTTTTGAATAAAGAAAAAAACAAAACCGTCTATCTACGAATAGGTGTGAGCCTGCAGGTAACACTGGTGTTGATTGGTTGGTTTTATATCCAGTTTCCGGTTTTAATAAAATTGAACAATGGCAACTCACTTACGTTTTTTAATACGCAGGCGCCTTATGCAACTTTATATCAACTGCTGATTGCGCTGATAGTTGGACTAATAGTAATTATACCGGGATTTGTATATTTATTTCGGGTGTTTAAGATAAAGAGTAATGAATAGCTAAATAGCGTTTTTTAATCTCCCTATTTTTCATTCCGATATCAAAGTCATAAAACTTTCAGCATTCAAATGAAAACTCACTGTACCGTTCACAACTTTTAATAGGACTCCTTTTTTATCCGAATCTTTTTTATCTGTCGTATAATTATCCAAACTTTTTACTGATGCGGGAAGGCCCGTGAGAACAGCATTTCTGGAAGCACCGTTATTAACTATATGTATGGCGTATGCTTTTTTCTTATTATCACCAGTTGCTGCAACTGTTATGTTCGACCTATCGCAAGTAATGGGCATCGCAAACAAACCCTTAGGCATAGACGCTAATTGTTTGAAATTCCAAAACCGTTGAGTTGGTCTGAGCGGACCGTTATCACCAAATATTCCACCACCTGCTAATGGAGAATAATCAGAAGTGAATTGCCATTGCAAAATGGTTAAAGGCTGGCAAACGGCAAGCAACCTTATGTACAAATCAATTTCCTGCATAATATAAATCTGTTCCTGGAAAATTGCAGGATAGTTCCATGCAGCAGCATCAATACTTCCTTCGCCAACAATGAGCGGCACCTTTAATTCATCAGAGGCTCCTTTCCATTTTTTTAATGTTTCGTTATCGCATCCGCGCCATGAATGAAAGGATATAGCTCCTATGAAAGGTTTGGCATCGGGATCGTTCAAAGCGGGTTCAATAAATTGATACGTTGTCGCGTCCGAATTATCACCCAGCAACATTTTAGTACTAAGCCCATGCGATTTAAAATAAGCACCCAATCCCTTAATTAATGCATCATGCTCCGCCGGAGTAATTCTTACATTAATCCCCAAATCAGATTCATTAAAAGAAAATAAGGCAATGTTAGTGTTATAGTTATCTTTTAAATACAAAATATAATCCGTGATGGATTTGTATATTTCCTTCATCCTGGATGAATCTAACTGGTTACCCCAAACGCCGTTTTGCGGACGCATGTTCAGTTTGCCGACGACTGCCCATTGTGGCGGAAACCATCCTGAAAGAATTACCGGAATTCCCATTTTACCCAGCCTGGCAGCCATCTCCATCGATTCCTGTACATGGGGATTCAACTTTCCATCTTTGGCAGCAGCTACAGGATCTACATTTTCTTCCGGCTGCCAAAATCTCCAAGGAAACTCGGCCCTGCCCCAAGCCACTCTTAAATTTTGCAAACAATAGTCTATTACCTGCGGATCGGCTTCAGGGTTCTGCAACCTGAAATTGCCACCGAAGCCATCAAATGGTCTTCCCTCTTTTGAAGTCTTCAGTTTAAGTGTTACCGTGCGATTGTCAATGGCACCACTTGCTTTAATAGTGAAGCTCTTTTCAAAAGATGAATCTTTTTTGAAATCATTACCCAGCAATGAAATATAAACCCTGGCTGTTTTACTTGTGGTGTCAATGTC